>CAZUYI010000075.1:0-9232 GCA_964624095.1 uncultured Verrucomicrobiota bacterium
AGTTCCCGCCATGAGTGTCGACCGTCTCATCCGAGTCAACGAGCTGCTGAAGCGCGAGATCGGCGATCTGCTGTTCCGCGTCATGCACGCGGATGCCTTCGACCTGTCGTCCGTGACGGTCACGCGGGTCCGGATCAGCAAGGATCTCCGGGACGCGCGGGTCTTCGTGTCCATCCGGGCGCCCGAGTCCGAGCGCCCGCGCATGCTGGCGATGCTGAACCGGCGCCGGGCTGAAATCCAGCGCCGCATCGGGCACTCGTTGACGCTCAAGTACACGCCGCGCCTGGCCTTCGAGTTGGACACGTCCGTGGAGGAAGGGGACCGGGTCCTGGCGGTGCTGGCGCGGCTCGAACAGGAGCCCGGCTCCACGCCCGCCGCGAGGCTCGGGCCGGAACAGGAGCCATCGCCATGACTGCCACTCCGACCCGGGCCAGCCAGTTTTACGGATTGGCGCAGGCCGACGGGCTGTTGCTGGTCGACAAGCCCCGCGGGCTCACCTCGCACGACGTCGTGGACCGCGTGCGGCGCCGGTTCCATTTTTCAAAGGTCGGCCACGCCGGGACGCTGGATCCCCAGGCCACCGGCCTGCTGATCCTGATGGTGGGACGGGCCACCAAGCTGGCCAACCCGCTGCTGGCCGGCGACAAGACCTATGAGGGGACCCTGCGGCTGGGCATCGCCACGGACACTCAGGACGGGGACGGGCAGATCATCCGGGAGGCCCCCTGGTCGCACATTACCCGCGAACAGGTGGAGGCCGAGTTCAAGCACATGACGGGCGATCTCCTGCAGACCCCTCCCATGGTCTCGGCCGCCAAGAAAAACGGCGTGCCGCTCTACAAGCTGGCCCGGCAGGGCAAGACCGTGGATCGCGCGGCCAAGCTGGTGCATATCTACGAGTTCACCCTGCGCGACTTCACCCCCCCCCACGCCACCTTTTACCTGCACGGATCCAAGGGGCTCTATGTGCGCACGGTGTGCGCCGATATTGGCGCCGCCCTGGGCTGCGGGGCGCACCTCGCGCAGTTGCGCCGCGTTCGCAGCGGCGAGTTCGAGCTCCAGCAGGCCCTGCCCCTCGAGGCGCTGCTCGCCATGGAGCGCAGCCAGGTGCTGGACACCCTCATTCCCCTCACCCGCGTCCGCCTGAATCCCGCGCGCGCGCCATGAGGATCGGATCCAGCCTGAACGCGCTGCGCGGCGCGGCCCGGCCCGTCGTGCTGGCCGCCGGGTTCTTCGACGGCGTCCACCGCGGCCACCAGGCGATCATCCGGACCGTTGTCCGCGAGGCACGCCGCGCCGGGGGAGACGCCTGGGTCTTGACGTTCGACCGGCATCCCCTCGACGTGCTGCAGCCGGGCCGGGCGCCTGCGCGGCTGACGTCCCGGGCCCAGACGCTGGACCTGTTCCGCGCGCTCGGCGTTCGCGGCTGCGTGGTCATGCCATTCACGCGCGCCCTGGCCCGGCTCCCGCCGGAACAGTTTGTCGCGCGTCTGGCCCGGTCGGCCCCGACGCTGCGGCGCATGGTGATCGGACAGTCGTGGACCTTCGGGCGTGGCGCCCGGGGCACGCCGGCCCGGCTGCGGCGCCTCGCCGCTCCCCACGGGTTCACGGTGCGGATCGTGGCGCCCATCCGCTGGCGGGGGCGCCCGGTGTCCAGCACCCGGATCCGGCGCGCCGTGGCAGCCGGCCGCCTGGCCGCGGCTGCCGGCCTGCTGGGCCGCCCCTACAGCCTGCGGGGCACGGTTGTGCGCGGCCGCGGATTGGGGCGTGCCCTGGGCGTGCCGACGGCCAACCTGGCCCTGCACCAGGACGCCGTGCCGCCCCCGGGCATCTACCTGGTGCGCGCGCGCCGGCCGGGCCTCGAGCGGCCGGGCCTGGCCTACTTCGGGACCTGCCCCACCCTGGCTTCGCGCCAGCCCCGGGCGCGTGGACGCGCCACCCCGCCCGTCCGGGTCCTGGAAGTGCACATGCTCGATACGCAGGTCAACGTCTATGGCAGGAACCTGGACGTGGAGTTCCTCCGGAAACTGCGGAACGAGCGGCGGTTTGCCTCGCTGGACGCGCTGAGCCGCCAGATGCAGCGCGACCTCGACCAGGCCCGGACCTGGTTCCGGCGGCAACCCCCTCCTTCCCCGGATCCGCCCCGGCTTGGCCGGCCGCGCAGATTTTAGAATTTACCGCTTTACAGGGCCGCTCCAACCTCCTATACTGCCCGCCCATGAACCCAGAACTAAGCGAACCCGCCGCGGCCATGAAGACCAAAGCCGAGATCCAGAAAGCCTTTCAGCGCCATGACAAAGACAGCGGCTCAGCAGGCGTTCAGGCTGCCCTGCTGACGCTGCGGATCGATAAGCTGACGGATCATCTGAAGGCCAACAAGAAGGATCACAGCTCGCGGTACGGGCTGATTAAAATGGTCAGTGCCCGCCGCAAACTGCTGGATTACTTGGCGCGCACGGACAAGGCCGGGTACCAATCGTTGATTCAGCGCCTGAAACTGAGGCGTTGATACCCAACGCCTTACGGGGACGCCGCCCCGCCCCGGCAGACGGATCCCGTGTGCCGGCCATTCGGCCACTCGGAATCGCGTGCCGCGCGGCGTGCGCGGCCGGGCGCCCGTACCGGCGGGTGCGATCCGTGTCCAGAGACGCCACACGCGACAGCAGCAAAGCATTATGAAAAACACCATCTCCGTTGAAGTCATGGTCGGCGGCAAGCCGATGCGCATTGAAACCGGTCTGCTCGCCCGCCAGGCAAGCGGCGCCGCCACGGTCCAACTGGCTGATACCGTCCTGTTTTCGGCCGTCACCACCGCCGCCCCGCGCGAGGGCATAGACTATTTTCCGCTCCAGGTGGAATACCGCGAGAAGTTTTACGCGGCGGGCAAGTTCCCGGGCGGCTTCTTCAAGCGCGAAGCGCGCCCGTCGGAGAAAGAAGTGCTGACCGCCCGGCTGACCGACCGCCCGATTCGGGCCCTGTTCCAGAAGGGATTTCGGAACGAGGTGCAGATCAACAACATGGTGCTCTCGGCGGACGGCGAGACCGATGCGGACATCCTCAACATCACGGCCTCGAGCGCCGCGTTGACCTTGTCGGATCTGCCCTTCCACGGCCCGATTGCCGGGGTACGCGTCGGCCGGGTGGACGGGGCGTGGGTGCTGAATCCCACGCACAGCGAGCGCGCCCGGAGCGACCTGGACCTGATCTATGCCTGCACGCGCGAGTATCCGATCATGATCGAGGGGGACGCCCGCGAGATTTCGGAAGCCGACCTGGTGGCCGCGATGAAAGCGGCCCATGCGGCCTGCCTGCCGATCCTGGACGCCCAGCTCGAGCTGCGGCGCCGCTGCGGGTTGCCGGACAAGGTCGTCGAGGACCCGGCCGGCGATATCGCCCTGCTCGACACCGCGCGCCGCCTCGCGGGCCGGGACCTGTCCGACGCGCTGTGCCAGACGGCCAAGGCCGACCGCCGGGCGCGCGTGGCCGCGGTGCGCGAGGCGCTCCGGGGCCAGCTGGCCGGCGCCTTCCCCGAGCTGACGGACGAGCCGTTCCGCGCCGCGTTCGACGCCCTCGAAATCGAGTGCGTCCGAGCCCTGGTGCTGGAACGGCAGCGGCGCCTGGATGGGCGGGGCACGGACGAGCTGCGCCCGCTGGCGGCGGATGTGGCGCTGTTCCCGCGGACACACGGCTCAGCGCTGTTCAGCCGCGGCGAAACCCAGGCGCTGGGCACCGTCACGCTCGGCAGCAAGGGCGACATCCAGAAACTGGACGCCATCACCGGCGGCCCGGAAGAAAAGAAGTTCATGGTCCATTACAACTTCCCGCCGTACTGCGTCGGCGAGGTCGGCCGGCTCGGCAGCACGGGCCGGCGCGAACAGGGTCACGGCGCCCTGGCCGAGCGGTCGCTGGAAGCCATGATGCCGGCGGACTACCCCTACACCGTCCGGATGGTGTCGGACATCATGGGCTCGAACGGATCCAGCTCCATGGCCAGCGTGTGCGTCGGGTCCCTGGCCCTGATGGATGCCGGCGTGCCGCTGAAGCGGGCCGTGGCCGGGATCTCGATCGGCCTCTTTACCGGGTCGTCGGCCGCGGTGCTGGTGACGGACATTCTCGGCGAGGAAGACCACTGCGGCGACATGGACTTCAAGGTCGCGGGCACCCGCGAGGGCATCACGGGCTTCCAGATGGACCTCAAGATCCGGGGCCTGGCCTGGCCGCTCGTCGAACAGGCATTCGCCAAGGCCCGGGCCGCGCGCCTGGCGCTGCTGGATTTCATGGACACGGTCCTGGCGGCGCCGCGGCCCGAGCTCTCGAAATACGCGCCGCGCGTCACGGCGGTCAAGATCAACCCGGAGAAGATCGGCGAGCTGATCGGCCCCGGCGGCAAGAACATCCGGCGCATCACGGATCTGACGAACACCCAGATTGACATCGAGGACGACGGCTCGGTGAGCATTTTCAGCACCGATCAGGCCTCGATGGAGATGGCCCTTCGCGAGGTGAGCCTGGTCTCGGCGGAAGCCGAGGAAGGCGTGGTCTACAACGGCACGGTCACGGGCGTCAAGGAGTTCGGGGCCTTCGTGGAAATCTTCCCCGGCCGCGACGGCCTGGTGCATATCAGCGAGCTGGCGGACTTCCGGGTCAAGCGTGTCGAGGACATCTGCAAGCTCGGCGACCAGATGTGGGTCAAGTGCATCGGCGTGGACGAGCGCGGCCGCGTGCGGCTGAGCCGCCGGGCCGCCATGCAGGAAAAGGGGCTGTCCGACAAGTAGCGGGGGGACGGCATGCCATCCGGGTGCCTGTTTTGCAGAATCGCCGCGGGCGACCTTCCGGCCTGCCTGCTGTACGAAGACGCCGATACCCTGGCGTTCATGGATATCCACCCGGTCATTCCAGGGCACGCGCTGGTGATTCCGCGCGCCCATGTTGACCCGATCGAGGCCGTGCCGCCGGAGCTGCTGGCGCGGCTGATGCTGGGCGTTCAGCGGGTTGCCGGCGCGCAGCGGCGGGCGTTGCGGGCCGACGGCATCAACGTGCTGCAGTCCAACGGCCGGGCGGCCGGACAGGTGGTGCCGCACGTGCACGTGCACGTCATTCCCCGCTTCCTGAATGACGGCCATCACTGGAACTGGACCGTGCGCCCCTACGCACAGCCGGACGACATGCGCGCGATGGCGGACCGGATCAAGACCGAGCTCTGAGCGCGCCACGCGGACACGCCAAGGCATCGTGGCCCAGATTGTGCAGCACGACAGCCGGTACGCGCCGGAAGCCTACCACTTCGTCCGCGCGGCGTTGGACTTCACGACGCAGAGCTTGAAGAAGCCGGCCGCAGGCCCCGGCCGCCACGTCAGCGCGGCCGAACTGCTCGATGGCATCCGCCGCTTCGCGCTCCGCGAATACGGGGCCATGGCGCTGACCGTGCTGGCCGACTGGGGCGTGCGGAGCTGCGCGGATTTCGGGCACATCGTGTTCAACCTGGTGGACCGGCATGTGCTGGGCAAGACGGACAACGACTCGATCCGCGATTTCAACGGCGGCTACGATTTCGACGCGGCGTTCCGGGCCCCTTTCCGCCCGGAGCCCTGCAAGCCGGCGCGCAACCTGAAACCGGCGACGTGACCTAAGCCCGGCCCCTTGGGCTCCGGTCCGCGCCCCACGGAACCGCATGGACCCTCTCACCCGGACCGGTCGCCCGGCATGGCGGTGGATCATGGCGGGATGCCTTCTTCAAACGGCGGCGTGCGCGGCGCCGAGCCGCCCCGCCGACGCCCTGGAACGGCTGGCCGCCGGCGTCGCGCGCTGGACGCTCGACAACGGCATGACGGTGCTGACCCGCGAGGCGCCCCGCGCCCCGCTGGTCTCCATCCAGGTCTGGGTGGGCGTCGGCTCCGCCGACGAGCAGGACCGGCTGGGCGCGGGCCTTTCCCACCTGGTCGAACACCTGGTCTTCAAGGGGACGCCGTCGCGGGGACCCGGCGAGATCAGCCGGCAGATCAGCGACCTCGGCGGCACGATCAACGCCTATACGTCGGTGGACCGCACGGTCTTCCTGGTGGACCTGCCCGCGCCTCATTGGCGCGCGGGGCTGGACATCCTGGCCGACGCCGTGTTGAACGCCTGTTTCCCTGAGACAGAATGGAAGCGCGAGCAGGACGTGATCCGCCGCGAAATGGCCATGGGACGCGACAGCCCGGACCGGCAACTGGGCGAGTTGCTCTTCCAGACGGCCTATACGCGGCATCCCTACCGGGTGCCGGTGATCGGCTATGAGCCGGTGTTTTCCGCTCTGACGCGCGAGGCGTTCCTGGACTATTACCGCCGGCACTACGCGCCCCATGCCATGATCCTGGCGCTGGTGGGGCCGGTCCCCGAGGCCGAGGTCCGCGCGGCGGCGGCCCGGGCGTTCGGCGGCGCGCCGCGGCGCGCGGCCGCGCCGGTCGTCCGGCCCGCCGAGCCGCCCCGCCTGGGCCGGCGCGCGGCGCGCCGCACGGGCGACTATGCCGTGACGCGTCTGGAGCGGGCCTGGCCCACCGTCTCTCTCACGCATCCCGACGCCGCGGCACTGGACCTGCTGGCGGACGTAGTCGGCGGCGGACGCAGCGCGCGGTTGGTCCGCGAGCTCAAGGAAGTCCGGCGGCTGGCCCTGGACATCAGTGCCTGGTCCTGGACGCCGCGCGATCCGGGTCTATTCGGGATCAGCGCCGAACTCGAGCCGGCCCGGGAAACCGAGCTTCAGGCCGCGCTGGACGAGGAAGTGGCCCGCTGGACCGCGCTTCCCTTCCCCGAGGACGAACTTGACCGGGCGCGCCGCCAGATTCTGACCGGCCTGCTCGCCCGGCTTGAAACCGCGCACGGCCAGGCCGAGACGTTCGCCGAGGGCGAGCTGGAGGCCGGCGCGCCCGATTTTTTCCTGGCGTACCTGCGCCGGCTCCAGGACGTGACTCCTACCACGCTGCTCGATACGGCGCGCCGCTACCTGAGGCCCGAGACGCGCACGGACGCAGTGCTGGCGCCGGACGCGCCCCGCGAGGCGGTCCCGAGCACCGCCGCGCAGGACGCGCCCCGCGCCGACCGCCCCCTCAAGACCACCCTGCCGAACGGCGTGCGCCTCCTGACGCGCCCCGATCACACGCTGCCGCTCGTCACCCTCTGCGCCGCGTGCGGCGGCGGGCTGCTGACGGAGCCCGGGACCCAGCCCGGCGTCTCGCGCCTGATGGCGGACCTGCTGACGCGCGGCACGGCGCGCCGGTCGGCGCAGGCCCTGGCGAACGCCGTGGAAGCGAGGGGCGGCACGTTGACGTCCTTTTCCGGCCAGAACAGCCTCGGCCTGCAGGCCCGCTGCCTGCCGTCCGACGCCGCCCTGTTCATGGACCTGCTGTCCGACTGCCTGCTGAATCCCGCCTTCCCGCCGGACGAACTGGACAAGCAGAAGGCGTTGCAGCAATCCGCCCTCGCGCAGCGCCGCGAATCGCCCATGGTGCTCGCGCAGGATGCCCTGCGGCAGGCGCTGTTCCCGGGCCACCCCTATCGGTACTGCCCGGACGGCACGGAGGAGTCCATCCGCGCCCTCACGCCGGCATTGCTGCGAGCGCATCATGCACGCACGGTGGTCGGCGGCAACCTGGTGGTGGCGATCTTTGGAGACCTGGCGCCCGACGAGGCCGACGCGCTGGCGCGCCGGCACCTGGCGCGGGTGCCCGCCGGCCTGCCGCCCGCCTCGGAGCATCCCGCCGCGCGCCCCGCCGGGTCCCGTGAACTGGACCAGGCGACGCCGCACGCGCAGGCCATCCTGCTGAGGGGCTTTCCCGGTATCGCGCTGAGTGACCCGCGACGCGACGCGCTGGCCGTGTTGCAGAAAGCCATGAGCGGGCTGGCATCCGATCTCATGGTGCGGGTGCGGGACGAGCAGGGGCTGGTGTATTATGCCGGGGCCTGGAACCAGCCGGGCCTCGAGCCGGGCCTGTTTGCCCTTTACGCGGGCACGCACACCGGTGCCCTGGACTCGGTGCGCGGCCTGTTCTCGGACGAACTCCGGCGCCTGACGGCCGAGGGATTGCGGCCGGATGAATTCGCGCGCGCGCGCGAGCAGTTGCTGGCCGATCAAGCCGGCCTGTTAGAACGCTCGGCCGACCTCGCGCTCGACTGCGCCCTGAACGAACTGTATGGGCTGGGCCACGATTACAGTTTCAACGCGCAGACCCGCTTGGAGGCGCTTACGCTGGATTCCATACGCCAGGCCGCCGCCGAGGTGCTGGACCCCGCGCGGGCCGTATCCGTGGTCATCCGGCCCGCGGCGGCAGACCCATCCCCGTAAACAGGCCCGATCGCCGCGACTCCCGACTCATCCCCCGGCGCCTATGCCTGCTCCGCTCATCACAACGGCCTGCTCAGCACCCCCGTGCCGCGTCGCCGCGCCCGCCGAGGCGGCGGACGCGCCTCCCACATGAAGCCATGGGCTCCACCTTGACGAACCATCCGCCTTCACCCCAATACAAGAGGAGATGCCCCGATGAATGATGACACGCATGCGCCCGATCAGAACACCGTCCTGTTCATGCAGCTCGTGTCCATGCTGGCGATGACGGCCCTGCAGCAGATGGGCAAGCTGATCCATCCGGCCACGGGCAAGGCGGAGGCTGACCTGGAGGCGGCCCAGGCCACGATTGACCTGCTGGACATGCTCGAGGCCAAGACGCGGGGCAACCTGAGCGACAAGGAATCCAAGCTGCTCCAGGACACGCTGATGAGCCTGAAGCTCAACTTCGTGGAATCGCGCGAACGCCCGCCGGCCGCGCCGGCTGCGGCGCCGGGCGGCGCCGGGGAGCCCGCCAGCTCGTCACAGGCCGCGGACGCAGGGTCAGACCGGAAAGACAACGAACCGGGCCCGTCGCCCAAATTCCGCAAGACATACGGGTGACCGGCGCCGTACGGAACTGCGCCGCGCGAGGCTCGTTACTGGGCCCGCGCGCTCACGTCGGCCTGGAACCCGCCTTCTTCGACGAAGGTCCCCTGCAGCACGCGGCTGGTGAGGTTCTGGGCGCCCGCGAGCGTGCCCTGCAGCACGCCGACCAGGGAGACCTTGAAGCCCTGCGAGATACCCGTCGCGCTGAACTGGGCTACCACCGGCCCCGTGCTGGGCGGGATCGTATTGGCATCCCGCAGGTCAACGGGCTCGCCGCCCTGGGGTGCGATCCCCGGCCCCGTGGCGGCGCGGCGATCCCCGCGC
>CAZUYI010000076.1:0-557 GCA_964624095.1 uncultured Verrucomicrobiota bacterium
GGGCGATTTCCTGCTCCTGCTCGGCGCTGAGAATATAGCGCTGGCTGGGATCCTTCTGCGACTGGAGCGCGGAGAGCCGCTCGCGGGTGGATTCGAGCTGGCGCTGGAGGGTCTGCTCCTGCATCAGCCAGCGCTGCTGCGCCTGGCGCTGGAGTTCGAGCACGCGGTCAAACGGGCGGTCCGCCCGGCCGCGGGCCCGGATGTCCGCCAGGGCCGGACTGCCGCTGAGCTGTTCCAGCAGCGTGGCGAACAGGGTGAGGTTGTCGTTGCGCGGCTGGTAGACGCGCTGCCCGAAAATGGCCGGCAACTCCTGCACGGCAAACGGGTCGTACAGCATGTCGGCATCGCCCACGAGCACCACCATGCCCGGCGCGATGCTGTTCGTCAGGCCGGGTTCCGGTTCCGGCTCCGCCTCGTCGGGCGCCGGCTCGCCGGGCTTGGGCTCGGCCTGTTTTTTGGGCTTGCCGGCCGGGAAGGCGGTGGTGAACTGGCCCTGCACGCGCACGGCCAGGGGCAGCCGCTTCAGGCCGCTGGTAAAGGAGCGGCGGATGGCGTCG
>CAZUYI010000076.1:567-1124 GCA_964624095.1 uncultured Verrucomicrobiota bacterium
TCTGGGCCATCATGCCGTCCACCCTCTGGCTGTCCTCGGAGGAGACCAGCAGCGGGGTCACGGTCAGGCCCGGGGCGCCGGTCCCGGAAAAGCAGCCGGCGCCGGGCAGGCTGAGGGTTTTCAGGCTCGAGGTTGCCAGGTCCCGCCCGTCGAGATTCGGTTCGCGCAACGTCAGGAAGACGGGGCTTTCCTCGACGTCGGTATCGCCGCGCCGGATGGGCGTGCTGGCCGCGAGGTCCGCCACCACCTGCTCGGAGGAGAACTCGAGCCCCCAGGCGGCCGGGAGGATCCCGAGATCGGAGGCCGGGCGGGGCATGCCCATGGCCATGCCCATGGGCGCGGGCTGGGTCATGGCGTCGGCCAGGCACATGGGATCCACGAAGGCCAGCAGGCGGCCGCCCCGCAGGACAAACTGGTCGATCGCGTACTGGGTGGTCTCGGACAATCCTTTCGGATGCACGACGACCAGGACCTGGATATCGTCGTCAATCGCGTCCGCGTCGGCCGCCACCTCGCGCGTCGTATAATCCTTGCCGAGATCCTCGAACGCGACCCAG
>CAZUYI010000076.1:1134-3421 GCA_964624095.1 uncultured Verrucomicrobiota bacterium
ACCCAGGCCGGCTGGTTCCGGGGCGGCGGCTGGCCCGGCATGGCGTAGGGAAACGAACGCACGCCCATGACCGGCAGCGCGCTCATGACGCCGATCACCGGCTTGGCCGGGTTGGCCGCCCGCGCCAGCATCTGGGAAATCTGGTATTCGAGCAACTGGTCGTTGCGCGGATCGAGGAAGGGCAGCGCCGCCTGGGTTTCGCCCTTCACGGCCACGAGGCCCATGTAGAAGGCCGGCTCCATCGGGTCCAGCCGCTCGCCGATCAGCCCGTAGCGCTCCGCCCATTCCTCGGCGTCGGAGTCCGGCTGCGGATCGTAGGTCTCGACCCGCACCCGGCCGCCGGAGGCCAGCGCGTATTCCTGCAGCAGATCCTCGACCTGCTTCGCAAAGTGCTTCAGCGGCACGGGCACGGCCGGCAGGCTGTCGGAGAAAAAGAACTTGAGCGTCACGGGCCCGTCCAGGGCCTTGAGGATCGCGCGCGTGCCTTCCGACAGGGTGTATAGCTTGTTTTCCGTTAGGTCCGCGCGCAGGCGGACGCGGCTGAGCAGCAGGTTGGCGGCCGCCAGCAGGGCGAGCAGGGCCAGCAGCCCGGCCAGGCTGCCGCTGAATTTCCAGAACGGGTGGGCGTGGGGCTCGTTCATCGCGGGTTCCTTTGAGTGGCGTCGTTTCCGGGGCGCGGGTAGGCCTCAGGCCGCCTTGCGGTTTTCCAGGACCAGGTTCGTGGCAAAGAGCATGAAGATCATCACGCTGGCGTAATAGGCAACGTCGCGCAGGTCGAGAATGCCCTTTTGAAACGCCTCGAAATGCGGCATGAAACTGAACGCCGCCACGCCGCGCACCAGCCAGTCCGGCGCCCAGCGCGCCAGCAGGTCGGTGACCGGCGGCCAGCCGGCCAGCAGGAGGAACAGGCACACGACCACGGCGAGGACGAAGCTGATGACCTGGTTGCGGGTCATGGCCGAGGTCATCAGGCCCACCGACAGGTACGCCCCGGCCAGCAGCACGCTGCCGAGATACCCGCCGGCCATGGCGCCCCGGTCCGGATTGCCCAGGTAGGCGGTGGTCAGGACGATGGGGAAGGTCAGGGCGATGATCAGGGTCAGGAACAGCCAGGCGGCGAAGAACTTGCCCAGGATCGCCTGGGTGCTGGTGACGGGCAGGGTGAGCAGGGTCTCGATGGTGCCCGAGTGGCGCTCCTCGGCCCAGAGCCGCATGGCGGCCGCCGGCACCAGGATCAGGAAGAGCCACGGGTGCCAGAAGAAGAAGCTGCGCAGGTCGGCCTGGCCGGCCTCGTAAAAGCGGGCCACGAAGAACGTCAGGAACCCGGCCAGCATGAGGAACACGACCATGAACACGTAGGCTACGGGCGACTCGAAGTACGAGGCCAGCTCGCGCTTGATGACGGCCCGGGTGTTGCGGGTGAAGTCCATGAATCCCTCTCCTTGTACGCGCGGGCGCGCCGCGCGGTCTCGCTGATGTCGTCGGACCCCGCGCCTCAGGCGCGGGGCTGGGTCAGTTCGCGGAACACGTCGTCCAGCCGTCCCTCGAGCGTCTTGATTTCAACCAGGTCGCCGGCGGGGCCGGCCTTTACCGCCGCCAGGACGTCCTGGGCCAGCCGCGCGCCCTCGCGCGGGTAGACCCGCAGGCGGTGATCCGCCGACTCGACCTGCGCGGCCGAGGGCAGCCGCTTCAGGCGCTCCGGCCAGTCGCCCGGGGAGCCCGAGAACGTCAGTTCCACGGCGCCGTGGCTCCGGCTGCGCGCCTTGAGCGCCTGGGGTGTGCCGTTGGCCACGATGGCGCCGTTGCGGATGATGATCACGCGGGTGCAGATGGCCTCGACTTCCTCGAGGATGTGGGTGGACACGACAATCGCCTTGCGCGGCGCCATCTCGCGGATCATGCTACGCACCACGTGCTTCTGGTTCGGATCCAGTCCGTCGGTGGGCTCGTCCATGATCAGCACGGGCGGATCGTGCAACTGGGTCTGCGCGAAGCAGACGCGCTGCTTGAAGCCTTTCGAGAGGGTGCCGATCGGCTGGTGCACCACGGTCTCCAGGCGGCAGGTGCGGAGGGTCTCCGCAACCCGCTCCGCGCGGGCGCACCCGGTGAAGCCCCGGATCTCGGCCAGGAACGCCAGGTAGCTCCAGACGGTCATATCCGCGTACACGGGCGCGTTCTCGGGCAGATAGCCGAGCCGCTTCTTGGCCTCGATCGGATCGCGCAGGATGTCGTGGCCCGCGATGACCGCCGTGCCCGGCATCGAGCCCCACACGATGACGGGCACTCC
>CAZUYI010000076.1:3431-6219 GCA_964624095.1 uncultured Verrucomicrobiota bacterium
GTTGGGGCCCAGGAACCCGAGCACCTCGCCCTGGCCGACCTCGAACGACACCCCGCGCACGGCGCGGATGGGGCCGAAGTCTTTCTGGAGGTTTTTAACGGACAGCATTTCGCATCTCCTTCGTTGGTGGCCCTTCCCGATGAAACGGCAAAAACGAACATGCTAGTGAATCGCCAGGGGCCTGACAAGCGAATTGCTCGCGCCGCGCAGCGCCCGGACGTGCAACATTCCATCCCGGTACTCGGCGCGAACGCTGTCGGAATCCAGGTCGTTGGGCAGCCGGATGCGCGTCTCCAGCGGCGCCGCCGGGCCGCCTGGCCCGCGGGGCGGCGCCGCGATCGTCAGCAGCGCGCCGTCCAGAAAGGCCCGGATGTCGGCCGGGTCGCAATGCGGCAGGGATATGCACACGAGGTAGTTGCTGCGCCCGCTCTCGATGTGGATCGCCGCGCCCGGCGCCGCCTGGTCCCAACCGCCGTGCAGGCGGGCCGGCAGTTCCCGCGCGCTATGCTGCCGGACGGCGTCGTCAAGCAGGCGCTCGATCTCAACCTGGAGCTCGCTCAGCGCGCGGGCGGCGTTCCGCGGCGGCCGGGTGGCCGGGGCCGCGCCGGCCGGCGGGCGTTCCGCCGGCTCCCCGGCCCACTCGCGGAACAGGCACAGGATCCGGTCGCGCACGGAATCGAGATCCTCGGTGGCTTCCCAGTATACCACCTGGTTGTCCACCGGATGGCGCACGGGCTGAGGCTCCGCGTATGACGCGGGATCCGGCGCGCCCTGCATAAGCGCCCGCTCCGCCGCACGGCGCCGCGAGAGATGCACGAGCCAGACGCTTTGCAGTACCCCGATGAGGGCAAGCACCCCGCAGGCGGCTGCCAGCCACCGGACGCGCCTGCGTTCCCGCGCGGCGCCGCCCCCGTTGCGTTCAGAGTAGGGTTCCATGGTATGCCGGGACAGGGAGCAGGAGTCGTGCCAGGCGGACCGGCAGGGAGAATGCCGCGTGCCGGCCTGATCGAAAACGCCGGTTCAGCCGCGAGTGCGCCGGTAGATTTCCAGTGCCCTCCGCCGCCTGCCGGGCGGGAGTGCGGGACACGTTGTCCGGCGACGGACATTCTGTCCGGTCAAAACGGGAGGCGATACTCGCGGATCTTGCGCTGGATGGTCCGGGCCGAGACATCGAGTTCTTGTGCGGCCAGGGTACGGTTGCCGCCGTGGCGGGTCAGCGCCTGCAGAATGGCCCAGCGTTCGAGGTCGGCCAGCGTGAGGCCGGCCGGCACGGGCGCCGCCTCCGGAGCCGCTCCGGCTGGCCCCAGGTTCGCCTCGGTCAGTCGGGGCGCGTCGGCAAAGATGATGGAGGCTTCCACGGCGTGCTTGAGTTCGCGGACATTGCCCGGCCAGGCCTGGCGTTCGAGGGCGGCGTAGTAGTCGGGCTCGATGCGGTCAATGCGGCGTCCGTGAGCCAGGCAGGCGGCGGCCACGAAGTGGTCGGCCAGCGGCCGGATATCCTCGCGCCGGTCCCGCAGCGGCGGCAGGAGCAGGGTTACGACCTTGAGCCGGAACAGCAAGTCCTGCCGGAAAGCGTGTTCGGCGACGAGCGTCTCGAGGCGGCGGTTCGAGGCGGCGACGATGCGCACGTCGAGCGGGGTGGGTTCGGCGCCGCCCACGCGGACGATTTCGCGTGCCTCGAGCGCGCGCAGCAGGCGCGCCTGGACGGAGGCGGGGGCGATGCCGATTTCGTCGAGAAACAGCGTACCGCCCTGGGCGCGCTCGAAGGCCCCGAGATGCCGGCGGTACGCGCCGGTAAACGCGCCTTTCTCGTGGCCGAACAGTTCGGATTCGAGCAGGGTCTCGGCCAGCGCGCCGCAATGGACGGCCACGAACGGGCCGCGGGCTCTGATCGTGCAGCGCGCGGGCGACCAGCTCCTTGCCCGTGCCGCTTTCGCCCAGGATCAGGACCGTGGCGACGGTCGGCGCGACGGCGCGCACCTGCTGCAGCACGGCGCGCATGCCGGCGGAGACCGCGATCAGCGGGCGCCCGGACAGGCTGCTCCGCAGGGAGGCGATCTGCGCGCGCAGGCGCCGAGTCTCGACGGCGTGGGCCGCCTTGCTCTGCAGGTCCGAGAGGTCCAGCGGCTTGAGCAGGTAATCGTAGGCGCCGGCCTTCAGCGCGGCCACGGCGTCCGCGACGTCGCCATAGGCGGTCATGAGCAGGACGGGTACGTCGGGGTCCAGGGCCCGCAGGCGCTCCAGCAGCGTCCGCCCGTCCAGGTCGGGCAGCCGGATATCGCAGAGCACGGCATCCACGGGCCGGGCCTGGAACTGCAGCAGGCCGGCCGCCGCCGTGGCGGCCGGGACCGGCTCGAATCCCGCGTCCGCCACGGCGTCCGCCACCGAGCGAAGCCCGTCGGGGTCGTCTTCGATGATCAATACCTGGCCGGAGGACGTCGTGTTCATGGCGCGGGCGGGCTCCGGGGTTCGAGCGGCATGCGGATGACAAAGCAACTGCCCTTCCCGGACGGCGGGGTCTCGGAGGCGATGGTGCCGCCGTCGTTTTCCACCGCCGTTTTGGCCAGCGCCAGGCCGATGCCCGTGCCGCCGGGCCGGCGCGAAAAAAACATCTCGAAAAGGTGGGCGCGGTCGGCCGGATCGATGCCCGGGCCCTCGTCCGTGACGCACAGCTCGGCGCCGGCCGCCGTGCGCGCGGTCCGGACTGTGACGGTCGAGCGCGGGGGCGAGAACTGCTCGGCGTTGTGGAGCACGTCGAAGGCGGTGCCTCCCGTGGCCCCGGCGAGGA
>CAZUYI010000076.1:6229-9208 GCA_964624095.1 uncultured Verrucomicrobiota bacterium
ACGTTCAGCACGGCGCGCTTGAACTGGACCGGGGTGCCCCGGACGGGGATCGGGCCGGGCGCCAGGTCCGCGGCCAGCGCGATGCCGGCCGCGTGAAACCGGGGCCGCACCAGTTCCAGGTTCTCGAGGACGCAGGCGTTCAGGTCGAACGGCGCGCGGGCGGCGGCGTCCGGCCTGGCCATGGCCAGAAATTCCGCAAGCACCTGGTCCACGCGCTCGAGGGTGCGGGCAATGCGGCCCGCGAGGTCGGCCACGCGCGGGCCGCGCGTCTCCGCGCCGCGCCGGGCTTCCTGGACCAGGAGCTGGGCGTCCAGGCGCATGGCCGACATGGGATTGCGGAAATCGTGGATGATGCTGCCGGCCATGGCGCCCGCAAAGGCCAGGTGTTCGGTGAGCCGCTGCCGCCGCTGCCAGGTGCGCTCCCGGCGGATCAAGCCGCCCGCCGCCAGCGCCAGCAAGCCGAACGAGGCCAGCAGAATCGCCACGGCAACACGGAACAGGGCCGTCACCGCCGGCGCCGCCTCGCCGTGCGCGCGCTCGAACACGTCGCGCCGGAAGGCGGTCTGCACGTCTCGCACGGAGGCGCCCGACCCGCGCACGGTGCGCGTGAAGGTCACAACCGGCACGAGGTTGCTCCCGATCCGCAGGTGCTGGCGGCCGATCCGGATGGGCTCGGCCGGAGAGGTGACGGCCACGGACAGGTCGGCGCCGCGGGACGGGGCGGGCGCCAGGCCCGGCTGGCGGCGGTAGACCACGGCGCCGCCTTCGCTCACGGACACGTATTCCAGTCCGGGTTCCAGCGCCTGGAGCGCGTCCACGAGCCGGCCGAACGCGGCCTCGTCCTCGGCGTGCGGCGCGGCGTCGAGCACGAGCGGCTGTTCGGCCAGTTGCCGCGTCACGAGCAGGCCGTACTGCACGGCCGACAGGCCCGCCGATTGGCGCACGGCGCGGTCGTGCAGGCGCAGCAGCAGCCAGAGCCCGGCGATCGCCGCCGCGGCCGTTAGCGCCAATACCAGCCCGGCCCACGCGATCAGTGGGAGGCGCGCGTGGAACCGGGCCGGCCGGCCGGCGCCCGGCGCCGCGGGCCGCATGGGCTGTGGCTCACCGTGCATGGGCCGTCCATCCTCGCGTCGTTCCGCCCGGTCATGGCCGGGGTGGGCCGGCCTGCCAGTGCCCGCGCGTGAAATCAGGGAAGGGCAGGGACAGGGCGTCGCCGGCCACCGACAACTCCGACAGCGGGCCCGGCGCGCTCCAGGCGGCGGCGTCGTAGACGTTCAGGTCCGGCGGCGCGCCCTCGTGGAAGGCCTGGATCAACCGGTGATTCAGAAGGTAATCCATGCCGCCGTGCCCGCCGGCGGCGCGCGCCGAATCGCCGTGCGCCTTCCAGAGCGGATGATCGTAGCGCCCCTCGAACGCGGAAGCCGGCTGCCACTGGTGTGCGGCCTGGCCGTCGAGAAAGACGCGGGGCGGGGTGTCGCAGAACGCGCCCTTCGTGCCCGAGATCCGGTTGAGCCGGCTGTAGGGCCGCGGGCTGACGACGTCGTGCTGCAGCAAAATCGTGCAGCCGCGCGCCGTTCGGATCAGCGAGGTGTTCATGTCCCCGCAGCGGTAGGTCTCCGCCCGGCGGGGATCGTCCGGGGGCAGCGTCGCGTCGCGGTATTCCTCGAGCGATGCCTGCCGGCTGCTCATCGAGACCAGCCGCTCGAACCGGTCGCCCCGGTGTATGTCCAGGTACCAGGCCACGGGGCCCAGTCCGTGGGTCGGGTACAGGTTCCCGTTGCGCTCGCTGTGCGCCTGGCGGCGCCAGAGTCCCTCGCTGCGGTCGGCCAGCAGCAGCGTGCGCAGGTCGTGAAGGTAGCCCGCTTCCGCGTGCGTGAGCGTGCCGAACAGGCCCGCCCGCGCCATGGTCAGCGCCATCAGTTCCGAGCGTCCGTAACAGCAGTTCTCGAGGATCACGCAGTGCCGCCGCGTCCGCTCGCTGGCGTTCACCAGGCGCCAGCAGTCCTCGAGCGTGGTGGCTGCCGGGACTTCCAGCGCCACGTGTTTGCCCTGCTCGAGCGCGGCGAGCGCCTGGGGCGCGTGCCACGACCAGGGCGAGCTGATATATACCAGGTCCACGTCGTCCCGCGCGCAGAGCGCGCGCCAGTCGGACTCGAACGCGGGAAGCGGCTGTCCGGTCTGCTCGAACTTCTCCCGGGCCGCCTCCAGCCGCGCCGCGTTGGGGTCGTACACGGCCGTGACCCGCGCGCCGCCGACCGCCAGAACCTGGTTGCAGTGTGCCAGCCCGCGAGCGCCGAACCCCACGAACCCGCAGCGCACGACGTCCCGCTGCTCGAACGGGACGCCCATCATCGTGTCGCCCCGGGCGGGCGGCACGGCGCGAACGGCGTCCAGGACCTCGTCCGCGGAACGGCCGGGCAGCGGTGTCGCGGGCCGCCTGGGCCGGGTCTTGCGGGACGTCGTGCGGGGGCTCATGCGCGCTACCCTACCGCGCGCCCCGCGCACCGTCAAGCCTGCGCGCAGGCAGCCCCCGCGCCGCGTGGCGCGCCGCCGCGCCGCGGTACCGGAGCCGCGGTCCCGGAGTTGACAGTCGCGGGCGCCTGGATTACGATGGACGGTGATGCAACGGGAGAAGCCGGACCCGAACGGGGCCGGCGGACAGGGTACGGGAGCCGGGCGGGAGCATCACATGATTTCGGACGAGCGGCTGCGCGCCGAACTGGACCGCACCCTGCTCGAGACGCGCCTGGAGGGCCTGGGTCCCCGGGAATCCGGCAAGGTGCGCGACTCGTACATGCAGGCGGGGCGCCGCATCCTGGTGGCCACGGACCGGATTTCCGCCTTCGATTGCGTGCTCGGCACCGTGCCGTTCAAGGGGCAGGTGTTGACCCAGCTGGCCGCCTTCTGGTTCCGGCGCACGGCCGACGTCGCGCCCAACCACCTGCTCGATGTGCCCGATCCCAACGTGATGGTGGTGGC
>CAZUYI010000077.1:0-9149 GCA_964624095.1 uncultured Verrucomicrobiota bacterium
GAGAATGCCGAGGCTGCCACCAACAGCGCTTCCCGATTGGGCAACGGGGGGCGACAATTGCGCGCGAAGGTCAGGAGATACCCTTCGACGGCGGCCTGGTCATAGCCTTCATCCCGGAGTTGCACGGCAATGTACAGGGCGCGATCGTTGCGTTGCCCTTGAGGCGCGCCGTCATTCACCAGAGCGGCCACGGTCGGGGGGATTCCGGGCGGCAGGGCGCGCGGCTCCGCAGTCACAGGGGCGACGGCCTCGGCAAGGGGGGCCATGATCCCATGCCGGCGGAGTTGCCCGGCCAACCAATCGGGCAGCGGCGCCGGCTCGACGTCATGCTCAACGCGGTAGGTTCCGCTTCCGGCAGCGGATGGCGGCATAACAATATACCCTCCGTCCCCGCGGGTGTCCACGCCCGGGGCCAGTTTGCCGGCGGAGTTAGCCAGGAATTCGCCTGGATGGGCGAAGAACAAGTGAATCCCCCCGCGCGGGGTCCGGTGCTTCCGGGTGCGGATCGGCGCGCCGGCAGAATGCACCAGGGCGGCGAAGGCGGCCGGTCCGTCAAGCCCGGTTGCGGCGTCGTAGTCCAAGTCGATCGCCACCAGCCCGGACATAGCGCCGGTCGGGGTGCCGATCAGGGCGCCGGGCGTAGCGGTCCACCAGGCGATGATGGTATCGCGCTTGCAGGAGGCATCCTTGAAGCCATGCCGCGTGGCCGGCCGTTTGTCCGGCTGGCATGGGAAGACAGGCCAGCCCCGCGCGGCATACTGAAGGGCGGGGCGGATCATCCGGCAGCCGGCATCCGGCGCGAATCGGTTCTCGCAGGGGTGTGAATTCATACCGACACCCCCCGTCCCTCGATCAGAACTGCAACATCAGATTCCAAGAAGCCCAGGGCCCTGACGCGGCCAGGTAAACGGCGGCGGATCAGGACCCCGTCTTTCGCTAAACGAGCCACCGTTCGGGGCGATATTGACAAGCGGCGGGCGACTTCGGCGGCGCGGATCACCCGCGGCCCGGCAACGGTAGGCGCCTGTGTCTCGGATGGCGGCCCCTGCCGCAATAGAGCAAGCAGGCGATGACGCTCAGGCAGGTTTACGGATGGGTCTGCCGTCAAGATAGATCTGACGGCCTGTATCGTCGTGGGCAACATAAAACACCCCCTTGCTATGATTGTTTTGGCTTGCGCGGCCAAAAAAGCCGCACCAAAGACATCTCGGTCTTTGATGCGGCAATTCAATCACGGGGGGCCGGCGAAAGTGGCGGGCACCTTCGCTACTTATTTTCTCTCGTCATCCCTTCCGTGTAGTTTTCAACAGACCGGCGGGAAACCTGAAATTGGGCCGCGATTCTTTCGCGGCATTGCGTCAGCGAGAGAAATATATTGCGTGGATCATCAAGCATCTTCCTTAATTCCCGTCTGATTTCCTCGCGCTTCTTCTCCTGCTCTTTAGAAGCCTCTTTGCCGCCTTGGGACGCCGCATTGAGAACCTTGAGCCCTCTACGGGCGTGCGGCAGAACTTCATCCAGCTTGCGGTTCATGGCAGCAATGGGCGCGATGATGTGATCATGCTCATATTTCAAACGCCGTTTTTCCTTCTCTGCTTCTATCACTTGGTCCCGGTACGGAGACATTTGGGATACATACTTCATCCACAGCTTTTCGTCCGCCAGCGGTTCACGGATCGTGCAATCAATAGGGATAGGCAATAGCAGGAAATCAAAGTTGGGGAAAGATTGATAGAGGATGTCTGCTTCTTCTTTGTCGCGTCCCCATTGGAAAAAACCTACATGATCAGGGAGCGCCATGTCTTCGATATCAATTGGGCTCTCGTCGTGTCTAAGCATAAAACCATTCTTGGAAAAGAGGCAACGATCCGTGGATCGTTCGTGCCATTCCATAAATGCGACAATTTCAACAAGGACGCTAAAATCGGCCGCGTTAGTAACGGAGGGATGCAATTCCTTCATTTCCGATATTTCAATAACGATATTCGGGTCCTCAATAAAATAACGGGCAAAATAGTTCCCATCTGGAATCAGCCAACATTCGGGATTTGCCAACGGTAACCAAAATGGGCATTCATGTTTTACACGCAAATCAACACCACGATACCGGAGCGTTTTCATCTTCCTCCAAACAGAACTATCTTCCGGGGGGATAGCGCCCGGCCCCGGCATAACATCCGGCGTGGATTCGCCGACGACAGACTGATAACTTGTTTTCTATGCACCCATTCTTGCGCTCAGGGCAGATGAGACAGCCCTTCCAGGTGCCGATCGACCTCCGCCCCATGACCGGAGACGACCGGCTGAAAAACTAACGGATCGGCGGGCGGAAGCCGGCGCCTCAGAGAACCCTAGCGCAAAAACAATTCGCGGCCTGCTTACAATCCTTCGTGGTATGGTTGATTTGTGGCTGTTTGACGCCCCGGTATTGGCCGGAAAGGAAATGACGAAAGAAGTCACCATACGCCAGCACAAAAAAAGGCGATACTCTCCAAACCATTGCAAACATTGGACGAAAGCTGGTTTTCCCATTGATTACATGGACAGAAAAGGGAGTGCGCCTGGCCAGGATCGAACTGGCAACCTTCGGCTTCGGAGGCCGACACTCTATCCAATTGAGCTACAGGCGCGTCCGCGGGCGCGGAACCGGAGTCAGACTCTAGCGGGCCGCGGGCGGCATGGCAAGGCGTTTTTTACCGGCATAGACTGCCGCCCCCACTGCTGCCCCCCTTGCTGCGCGCTGCCGAATGCTGTATCCTGCACGGCGACGCAGCTCCGCCGGTGCATTGCCGCGCGGGGGAAGGCCGGGCCGGGAAAACCCGTAGCATGGAGAACAGGGCTTGATGAAACCGACATTGGTGGTCATGGCGGCGGGCGTGGGCAGCCGGTACGGCGGCCTGAAACAAATTGACCCGGTGGGGCCGGCGGGCGAAATCATGCTCGATTATTCGGTCTATGACGCCCGTCGCGCGGGGTTCGGCCGCGTGGTCTTCATCATTCGGCGCGACATCGAACAGGCATTCCGGGAGGCCGTCGGCTCCCATTTCGAGGGCCGGATTCCCGTCGAGTATGTGTTCCAGGAATTGACCGATCTCCCGCCAGGCTTTTCGGCGCCGCCCGATCGCGTCAAGCCCTGGGGCACCGCCCACGCCCTGTTCGCTTGCCGCCGCCTCGTGCGCGAGCCGTTCGCGGTCATCAATGCCGACGATTTTTACGGGGCGCGCTCGTATGAACGCCTTGCGCGGTACCTGGAATCGCTGGCGCCGGCCGATACCCGCTACGCCATGGTCGGATTCAAGCTCGTCAATACACTCTCCGAGCATGGCTCCGTCACGCGCGGCATGTGCGAGATGGGCCCCGACGGAATCCTGCGGCGAATAGTCGAGCGCTTCAAAGTCGAAAAAACCGGGGCCGGCGCGCGCTACCAGGACGAGCAGGACCGCTGGGTGCCCCTGCGCGGCGACGAGATCGCCTCCATGAACATGTTCGGCTTTACCCCCACTCTCTTCGAGTTCCTGGCCGCCAAGTTCCCCGCCTTCCTGAAAGGGTCGGCCGGCCAGTCCAAGGCCGAATTTCTCATTCCGGCCGTGGCCGACGAACTGATCCGTGAGGGCGCCGCCTCGCTGCGCGTGATCGAAACACCGGAGTCGTGGTTCGGCGTCACGTACAAAGAGGACAAGCCCCGCGTAATGGCTGGCATTCGCCGCCTGATCGAGGCTGGCGTGTACCCGCCCAGGCTGTGGGCTTGACCCCGGCCCGGCGCCCGCCACGCAGGCCGCGAGCACGCCGCCGGGCGCGGCTCACGGCATGAGTCCTGCCAGCAGGAGCAGGCCGGCCATCAGGTGAATGCCCACGGCAAGCGTCAGGGCTATCCGCGCCGGCGCCGGGCTGTGCCCCGTCGTGCTGAGCAACGCCATGGCGTGCATGGCCGGGAGCAGAATCACCACGCACCCGAGCGGCCAGGCCGGCAGAATGCCGGCCGCCACCCCCGCCGCCACGCCCAGCACGGCCAGCACGGTCACGGCCATGTACTCCGCGGCGAGGCCGGCGCCGCCCGTTCGGCCGCGCCCGCGTTCGTAGGCCAGCGCTGCGGCGGCGGCCAGCAGCCCGAAGGTCAGCGATACGCTCAGCAGCCCCCACTCCGCCCGGACACCCCCCTGGAGCGCATGCCCGGCCAGCACCGGGATCGGCCCGCAGGCGGCTGTTATGCAGAGCGTGCCCCACGGCGGCCGCGCTTCCCTCGACGCACGCACGGCATACCCGAGCGCCACCAACACCCACACGGCGCATCCTGCCAGCACCCGCCAGTCCTCCATCAACGAGGCCAGAGCACACGCGGTCAGACCGGCTGCCAGGAAACTGACCACAGACCCCGTAAGCAGCAGGCCGGTCCCTTCCGGCTGCCGCTCCACGCGGTAATAGCTGTAGCTGCGCCGCACCTTCTGGAGGTCGGCCCGGGCCTCGGCCAGGACGTCGGCCAGCAGCCCGCCCGCCGCGATCAGCACGGCGACCAGCAGGCCGAGCCCGAACAGAAGGCCCTGCCAGGTCTCCGGGTCGTACCCGTAGAACGAGCCGAAGGCGAAGGGCAGCAGCACCGCCGGCAGGAACGCCAGCCGCAGTGCGCTCAGCCGGTGGAAGAAAGGGTTCATGACGGCGCCACGCCGCGCTCGAGTTCGCCCTGGGCGCGCAGCGCGCGCTTCATGATTTTGCCCGCGGCATTCTTCGGCAGCTCGGGCAGGATGTGAAACCGCCGCGGGATCTCGTGCCGGCCCAGGCTCTCGCGGCAGCAGGCGCGCAATCGCTCGGCAGTGGTCGAGGCGCCGTCCCGGAACGACACGTAGGCCACGGGGATCTCGCCGTGCAGCGGGTCGGGCTGCCCCACGACAGCCGCCTCGCGCACGCCCTCGCAGCCCATCAGGACTTCCTCGATCATCCGCGGATAAATGTTCATCCCGTTGACGATGATCATGTCCTTGCGCCGGTCCAAAATGCTGAAATAACCGTCCGCGTCGCGCGTCCCCAGGTCCCCGGTCCGGAACCAGTCCCCGAAAAAGGCCGCCCGGGTGTCTTCCGGCAGGTTCCAGTAGCCCTTCATGACGTTCGGCCCGCGAACGCACAGCTCGCCGATCGTCCCGTCCGGCACGGGCCGGCCCTGCTCGTCCAGGATCCGCATCTCGACCCCCTGGACGGGCAGGCCGACGGTCCCGGGCTTCACCCGGCCGCCAATCGGGTTCACGCAGGTGACCGGAGAGCATTCGGTGGGCCCGTCGCCTTCGTAGATGCATTTGCCGAACCGCGCCTCGAACTCGCGCAGTACCGCCACCGGCAGGGCCGCGCCTCCGGATACGCAGAACTTCAGCGAGGCCAACCGCGGCGCGCAGGCCTCCGGCAGCCGCAGCAGGGCCACGTACATGCTGGGCACGCCCATGAACAGGGTGATGCGCTCGGCGGCAATGGCCTCGGCCACCCGGGCCGGATCGAACCGCGGTAGGGGCGCCATGAGGCTCCCGGTGGCCAGCGGCAGCAGCATGCAGGCCGTGGCGGCAAACGCGTGGAAGAGCGGCAGCACCACCAGGAACCGCTCCTCGCCCGGCGCAATCTTCATGGCCTGCTGCGTGCTGGCCACGTTGCTCACCAGGTTCCGGTGCGTCAGCATCGCGCCCTTCGGACGGCCGGTGGTTCCGGAGGTATACAGGATGGCGGCCAGGTCGGAGTCCGGCTCGAGCGCCGGCGCGGGCGCCGGACGCGCGCCCTGAGCCAGGTCCGCCCAGGCCAGGTCGGGCGGCGCGGGCGGCCCGCCGAGCGCCACGCAGAACTCCAGGCTCGGCACCTGCGGGCGCAGGGCCGCTACGGACGAGTCAAAGACGCGGTGATAAAACAGACCGCGCACCCCGGCGTCGCGGAGAATGAAGGCCGATTCCTTCGGATTCAGCAGCAGGTTGAGCGGCACCACCGCGGCGCCGGCCTTGAGGATTCCGAAATACGCCAGCGGAAACCAGTCGGAGTTGATGCAGTACAGGCCCAGCCGGTCGCCCGTGCGGATGCCGCGCTCGATCAGCGAGGCCCCCACCTGGTCGGTGATCCGGTCCACCGCGGCGTAGTCCAGCTCGCGCCCCTCGAACCGGATGGCCGGCTGACGGGCAAACCGGCGGACGCTCGCGCGGAACATGTCCGGCAGGGATTTCCCCGTCTGGTTTTTCATCCGCGTCTCCCTGTTCCGGACTCCGTGCGGTTCGGCCGCCAGCCGATGTGCTTCTACGCTACACGTTTTGCCGCGCCGCGTAAAGCGACGCGGAAACTCAGCCGGGCCGCCGCCTGCGATGAGCGCCCATCGCCTTTACTCCGGGGCTCCATCGGGCTACTATCCCGGCAGTTGTCTGGCTGACCGGCCGAAGGAATCCGGCTTGAAAGGACCCTGGCATGACACGCCCTGCATCCTGCTCCTTTGTCCGCCTCCCGGCTGACCCCCGCGCCTGCGGCCGGTGGCTCGGCGAGGCTGCCGCCGTGTTCCTGCGCCGGCGCCTGGCTGCCGCGCAGGCGATCCGGCGGCGCCGCCGGATCCCCGACTCGCTCCTCGCGGCCCGCGTGCGCGGATTCCGGCACCACCTCGAACGGCTCGCTCCGCACTGGCTGGCGGAAGCCGACGGCATGGCGCGCGGCGCCGGGCTCCCGCTCGACGGACTCCTGATGCTGAACTGCCTGCCGCCGGATTTTTATTCGGCGCCGCCCGTTCAGTGTACCTCGTTCGTCGCCGCCAGCCGCTCCGAAATCAGGCTGTTCAAAATCCGCGACGAGCGCAACCATGTCCAGTGCTTCTACATCCAGCCGCTGCCCGGCGGGCACGTCCTGCAGTGCGCCAAGGACATCGGCAACCTCGGGGTGGCCCACGGGTTCAGCAGTTGCGGACTGGCCGGCGCCAACAATACCGGCTCGCCCGTCGCGGACGCGTCCGACGAGCCGCGCTTGAATGACTGCCACGTGCTGCGGTTCCTGCTCGAACGGGCCCGGGCGGTGGACGAGATACCCGAGCTGTTCTCGCAGCTCCTCGAGCGCAAGGCCGCCGGCGGCGCGGGCGCCGGGCGCGGCGCGATCTACCTGTTCGCCGACCCCCGCCGCGGGCTGCTGCTGGAAACCCAGGCCTCGGGATGCGTCGCCCGGTTCCTCGGATTGGGCACCACCGTCGTCTCTAACCACTTCCTCTCGCCCATCGCCCGACGCTGGATGTCGCAGCCGCCCGCCCGCAATACGCGTCTGCGCAAGAAACGGCTCGAAACGCTCCTGGCCCGAGCCGGACGCTGGCCGGACCCGGCGTCGGTCTTCGCCGCGTCACGGGATCGCGCGAATCAGCCGGATGCGCTCTGCAACGACGACCGCGTTCATTTCTGGATGACGCTCTCCGCCCAGCTCCAGGTCATTCCCCGCGACCAACCCGGGCAGGCGGTCAACTACGTGTGCTGCGGAAATACCCGGCATTCGGTCTTCCTGCCCGTGCCCCTGTCGTTCCGCGAGAGCTATCTCCCGCTCCTGAACGGCCGGTTTTACGAGCAGGCGGACACCCTCTACCGCGCGTTCGGTTGCCGCTGGAAACTCCGCACGGTCCAGCGGGAGTTCGAGCGGAAGGCCCTCGCCGGCCTCGATCCGAGGACGGCCATGGAAATGGCGTATCGGCTCCTGCACGAAGCCGCGGCCGGCACCGCGCTCCGTAGCCGCGCAGGCGCGCGGCGGACATCGGCGGCCGGGGTCAGGCAGGCGACTGGCAGACGGGCGTAAACCGGGTGCAGCCGGTCCAGCGTGCGCCGGGCGCCAGCGCGGCGGGCGCCTGGATGCAGCCGGTTTCCACGCACACCATGAACCGGTACTCGTCGTCCCCCAGGTCCTCCAGCCGCCTGGCTTTCTCGACCCACGGGTTCCAGACCACGATGTCGGGCTGGCCGGTTTTCTCGATGACCAGCGCCCGGTCCGCCGCGCACTCCTCCACCGTCACGCGGTCGGGCGCTCCGCTGTACAGCCGATCCGTCTCGCCCTCGATACACAGAGGGTCCCGCGCCTCGACGGATGTCTGGCCCCCTACGAAATCCCGCACCGCCGTGCCGCGCAGCCCGCGCACTCCCGCGCATGCGATGTCATCAACCCGCAGGTACGTGTGCAGCGAGGATTGAAACTCGAAGGGCGTGGGACCGGGATTCTCGACCGCCAGCGCCACCGTCAGAGCGTCCGCCAGCGTCACCGTCAACTCCAGGCGGAACCGGTGCGGCCAGAGCACCCGCGTGGCGTCGTCGTCCTCGATGCCGAATGACGCCGTCACCTCGCCGTGCGACCCGACACCGGACCGGATGGCTCGCCAGGCGCGCGTGCGGACCAGCCCGTGCATCGGCAGCGGTCCGCGCCCGAACTGGGGGAAGACCACCGGGATCCCGCCGCGGATGGGTTGCCCGTCCCGGAACACCGCCTTCCGGCTCATGAACAGCCGCTCGTGCCCCCCCGAATCGCGCCAGGCGGCGACGTGGGCGCCGTGCAGAAAAACCGTCGCCCGCGCGCCGTCCGCGTGGCGCAGCTCGACCCGCGGCAGTCCGCCCGGCCCTTCGCCCATGTCCACCCGGTCCGGAATATGGAACGCTGTTGTCATCCTTCCGCCTCGTTGGCGCGGGGTATCGTGTTCCGGCAACCATGCGAACCGTTCGGCCGCGGGTCACAGGCCAGCCATCGCCGACTACCTCTATTCCTTCCCCGCGCGCGCTACGGGCACACTACCATCGGCCGCGCCAGCCGGCCAGCCAAGAATCCGGAATACCCGGGTCCAGACATCTCCATCCTTCCACGAATCGAGTGGCGCGGCGGGCTGCCTCGCCAGGCGATCTTGCTCGGCGTGCTACCCCCCCGGCACCGGACGCCGCCTCTCAGGAAATTCGAACGTTAAAATGAGCGGCTTCCCGATATCGTCCGTTGCGCGGATACTGTCTACTTGGGACATCAAGGAGATGAATATGCCCGACGTGAGCACCACCTACATGGGGCTCCCCCTCAAGAGCCCGATCATCGCCGGCGCGTCGGCGATGACAGCGCACATGGACTCCATCAGACAGCTCGAAGACGCCGGCGCCGCGGCGATCGTGACCAAGTCGCTGTTTGAGGAGCAGATTCAACTCGAA
>CAZUYI010000078.1:0-901 GCA_964624095.1 uncultured Verrucomicrobiota bacterium
CAGGTCGAGTCCCTCCTTGACGTCCTCGCAGGCGACGTCCTTCAAGTCCAGCGTGCGCACCACCAGCAGCGGCTCCAGGGGCCGCTCCTCCAGGGTCTGCCCCGCCCCGTCCCGCAGCGCCACGGCCAGTGTATAGACGCCGGCCTTCAGGGTCCCGGCGTCCAAGGCATACACCAGCGAGCCGTCCTGCCGGGTGTACATCTTGATCTCGCCTTCCCCCGCTTTTTCGCAGCGCCCGTATTTGTCCGACTTGGCGAGCTCGTAGGCCACCGCCGGCGTCTTGGCGGCCAGGCCGGCCGGAATCCGGACCTGCATCCGGGCCGGCTGGTTGTCGCGGAACGTCAGGTCCTTCCGGCCCGGCTGGATCACGTCAAGGCAGCCCGTCCAGCCCGGGAGCTTTTCCTGGAACCCGGCGCCGGGGCCCGTGCCGGCCGGCAGGCCGGTCTTCCAGCCCGACGCCTCGAAGCCCGGCCGGCTCCAGCCTTCGGCCGCCGTCGGGCTGTACTGCCAGGCGGCGTCGGTGTGCAGGGGAATCGTTTCGCCAGATTCCATGATCACCGTGCCGCTCACGAACACGAACGGCGGGTTATCGTCCCGCCAGGCATGGATCCCGATGCAGTTCTTCCCGGGCTTCAAGTAGGGCCGGATATCCACCGGATGGGCCTCGTAGAGGCCTACCCCCATCGTCGTCCGGTCCACCCGCCGCCCGTTGATCTCCAGGGCGCAGAACATCCGCATATCCATTTTCGGCGCCTCGTTGACTCCGCCGACATTGGCCATCGCCCGCCAGATGGCCCCGTCCGGCAGCGTGAACTCGTGCCGCACATACCCGCCGCTATACACCTCCACGAACTGGATGTTCTCTATTTCAAACCGGGCGCCGGGCTCGGTCTCTACCTTG
>CAZUYI010000078.1:911-9107 GCA_964624095.1 uncultured Verrucomicrobiota bacterium
ATCCAAGCCGCCGAGCCGGACCCCGCCGCCGGGCACCAGCGTAAGGTCCCGCCATTCGCCGGCGGCCAACTCTGCAGGACGATACTGCATGGCAGCGCCGCGCTTTCCTCTCACCACGTCCCGATCGCGCGACCAGCTCACCAGCGACCACTGGCTCGGCGCGCCGCCGGCCTGCCGGACCTTCAGCCGCACCTGCTTCGTGCAAGCGGGAATGCGCTCGATGTCTTTTAGCTCCTGGCGCCCGCCATAGTTGCCCCAGTCCAGCAGGACCGTGTTGCTGGCGGCGGTGAAATGCACGGCGCCGCCTTTCACTTCGACGCCCCGTGCGTTCTCAAACCCCGTGAAGTTCGCCTGCTTCACGGAGGCCTTGAATACCACCGACTCCTCGCACGGCGGCAGGACGAGCGACCGGGTCTCGCCGAAATACGTCTCCAGCCCCGACCGGTACCGCTCCGGCTCCGGGATTTCGTCCAGCCATGCCCGGGCATCCCAGGCCGCCACCCCGACCGCCGCCGCGACGATAACCCGTCCCGCTGCCAACCGCGCCGTTCGCATGGTCCCCTCCCGTATCATGACTTGACACCCGCACAGCCGCGCCGATTCCGGCCCGCGGGCGGAGGCCGTCCCGGGGCCAGGCCGAACCGCCCGCGGAATTCCCGCACCAGCGCACCGAACACCTCGCGCCACTCGTCGCCGCGCATCCAGCCGAAGCCGAAGATCTGAGCATACAGCGGCGGGACCGGATGCTCGTAGCTCTGGACCTGCCGCTCGAGCTCGCGCAGCGCGCGGTCCAGGGCCCGTGCATCCTCCGGTTCCGCCAGCCCCTGCTCGATCAGCGAGCCCCAGACCGTGGCCGATACAAAGGCCTCGAGCATGCGGGCCAGGGCCCGCTGGGTCAGCATGTTTGTTTTCCAGCGCTCATACCGATCCGCGCCCAGCGCGTCGCGCAGGGCGTCCAGCTTGGGCAGCGCCTCGTCCAGCCCTTGAACGGCCTGGCGGCGGGCGGCGATCATCAGCAGGCCGTGGGTCCGGGTGGACGGCACGTTCCACGCGGCCAGCCTGTCCACCGGGATGCCCTGGAACCGCCAGCGGGCCGGCACGGCGCCGCCCACGCCATCCCCGCCGCACATGGCGGTGAGGATGCGGTAAAAGGGCTTCAACAGGTCCGCCGCCTGCCGGGGCGCCCGGGGGACATACAGGCCGGCCCATTCGCGCCACACCGCGTCGCGGTCCACGTCCGTGTTCCAGGCCAGCCGGGCAAAGCCGTGAATATCCAGGTCGCAGAGATTCAGCCCGGTGCCGTCCTTCTCGCCCGGCCAGTAGCCGGTTTCCAGCGTCAGGCCCTCGATGCCGCACCGGCGGGCATATTGCGCGCGCTCCTTCCAGGAGCTTTCCCAGAAGACCGGCGGGAACAGGGTGAGCCCGAGATGCTCAGCCGACTGGTGCAGCGCCACGGACCGGCCATGCCGGTCCCACTGAGTGAGAAACGGATTCAGCACCTGCGGCTCCGTCGGCTCGCCCGCGCTCATCCGCATGTGGATGCCGATGGCTTCCGGCAGCAGGGCATTCAGCCGCGCCACGGAGACCCGGGCTTTCATCCGGCCCATGAAGCTCGCGTCGCCGGGATAGAGGCCGACCGCCGCCCATTCCCAGAACCGGATGTCCGCGCGGGAGCCGGCCGCGTCGCGCCCGCGCAGCATGGCCTCGTTCATCCGCACCAGTCGGGCCAGCTTTTCGTTTGCGATCGCATCGCCATGTCCGTCCACGATGTCCCGCCCGTCGGGGTCCCGCCGTCGGCCGCGGACATCGGCGTGGGGGCCGCTGTCGTCGGCCAGCACGTACAGATACCCGCCCAGATCGGGAAAGGTCTCGAACAATTCCCGGAAGCGCGACTCCTGGAAGCGCAGCCAGGCCGGCTCGTGCTCGATGTACTGCGCGCCGTCGGCCCCAAACTCGGGGTACGCCCGGCACAAACCGCCCGGATAGCCCGGCTCGGCAAACCCGCCGATGGTAATTCGCACGCCGCGGTCGGCGGCGTACCGGAGAATGTCCCGGAGCAGTTCCCGGTTGCAGCGGACCTGGTCGCCGTACCGTTCGGCCCAGCGCAGCTTGGGATAGTCGCGGTACAGGATCAAGCCGGAGACCGTGTCCGAGCAGCATTCGCCGTCCCGCGACCAGTACCAGCGGGTTTCCGGGCTGGCCCCGAACCACCACAACCACAGGGCGGCGGCATTCAGCCGGTACTTGGCCATCCAGTCTATGGCCCGGGTGTACACGGGCAGATAGGCACGGACATCCGTATCGTAGAACGCCCGGCGCTCGGCGAAGACGTCTTTCACCCACCCTGTCCCGCCCAACTCCCGGATCGCGAACGAGGGCTCCTCGCGCAGCGCGGCCTCGAACGCGACCGAGGGCCGGATGGGAATGTGATCTTCAACCCACTCGAGCCCGGCCGGCGCAAACCGGGCGCCCAACGCCTCGAGCCAGGCGTAGACGCCGTACAGAACTCCAGTGCCGTTCTGCGCCATGATTCGCAGCCGGTCCCGGGCGGCGGGGGCCACGACAAAGCCGTCGGGCTTCAGATCCGCCAGCCCGAACTCGCGCGCGGCCCGCGCGATGTCCGGCGACGAAGCGGGCGTCCCCAGGCTGATGGTCCGATCGGCGGGGCCGGGTCCCGCGGCCACCTCGCGCTGCAGCATGCGGCCCAGGCAGGCTGACAGCTCGCGGGCCGCGGTGCGTTCCACCCGGCCCGCCGCGGGTCCCACGTCCACGCGGACCGTATCCGTTTCGGAGATGGTAAAACAGGGGCGGGCGGGTTCCGCCATGATCCGCGACTCCTTCGGCAAGCCTCCCGATCGTGTCCGGGAGCGACGCGCGCTCCTCCCGCAACACCGCTCCTGCCGGCTCGTGGGACGCGGTCTCAGGCACACGCCGGGCCGGACGGCGCGCCGCCGAGCCAGGCCCCCGCGGCGCCCGCCAGGCGTTCGCGCCGGATGCGGCGCGTGCGGGCCAGGTACGCATCGAGCGTCTCGATCCCGTATTCGGCGGCCAGCTCGGCCGCCGTCTTGTCGGGCAGATCGCAGCGCAGCATCTTCCAGTGCTCCGGGCTGGCCAGTTCCACCACCACGCCCGGCCCGTATTTCTTCCTCATTTCCAGGAACTTCGCGGCGTCGGGGCCGTGCATGTGGAAGAGCGCGACATCCAGGTTCACGCGCGCCGAGACGGTGTGCGCGTGCATCGAGGTCGCCGCCAGCACCGTGCCCAGCGGGTTGATGATATAGCTGATCCATTCCCGGGCGCTGCTGGCCACGTGCATCCGGTACTCGCGGGCAATCGTCTGCAGGTGCAGCCCGCCCGGCATGGCCGACAGGAAACAGCACAGCTCGACGCCCCGCGCGTGGTACTCGGCGAACAGCTCGCGGAAGTTCAAATCGAAGCAGATCGCGCCGGCGATCCGGCCGAAATCGCAATCGAACGTCTTCGGCTCGAGACCGGGGAAGCGGCCGACCTCTTCCATTTCGCCGGGCGTCGGAAACAGCTTGTCGTAGACGCCAGCGAGCGCGCCGGAGCGGTCGAACAACACGGCGGAATTAGTGCGACGGCCCTGCTCGTCCTTGCGCAGGATGCCCGCGAAGAGGTACGTGCGATACTGGCGCGCCTTGCCGGCCAGCCAGGTCGCCGTCGCCCCGCCCGGCACCGGCTCCGCGCCGGCTTCCCGCTCCTTCAGGCCGCTGACCAGGAACGTTTCCGGCATCAGGAGAAGGTCCGGCTTGTCCAGGGCCGCCTGGTCTATGAGCAAGTCCCAGATTTCCCGCACCCGCTCCGGGCCCTTGCGAAGGTCGTTCCCCGTGTTCTGCCAGCGTATCGTCGAGATGGTCACCCAGCGTGCCATGATTCAGCCTCCCGTTCCCGCCTGTGAGCGCGGTCAGACGCGCGCGAACCGGGCCTGGAAAAAACGCAGGTGCTTCGGCTCGTAGACCATCTTCAGACCCCGCGTCGCGGCCCGCTTGTCGTAGACCGCCTTGACCGATTCCGCCACCACGTCCATGTGCGCCTGGGTGTACACGCGGCGCGGAATGGTCAGCCGCGTGAGCTCCAGTTTCGGATAGTAATGGTCGCCGGTCTTCGGATCCCGGCCGGCGCTGGCGATGCCGCGCTCCATGGAACGCACCCCGGACTCGAGGTACAGCTCCGCCGCCAGGGTTTGCGAGGGGAACTGCACTTGCGGGAGATGCGGGTAGAACCGGCGCGCGTCGAGGAACACGGCGTGTCCGCCCACCGGCTGCACGATCGGAATGCGCCAGTTGGTCAGCAGGCCCCCCAGGTAACGCACCTGCTCGACCCGCGAGCGCACGTGGTCGTCCTGCATGCTCTCGCCGATGCCGATGGCCATGGCCTCGAGGTCGCGCCCGGCCAGGCCGCCGTAGGTGTGCAGCCCCTCGAAGACGACCACCCAGCTCCGCAGCTCCTCGAATACAGGCTTGCTGTTCACCGCCACCCAGCCGCCGATGTTTACCAGGCTGTCCTTCTTGCCGCTCATCCAGGCGCCGTCGGTATAGCCGCAGAACTCCTTCACGATCGCGGCAATCGGCTTGCGGGCGTAGCCCGGCTCGCGCTCCTGGATGAAGAATGCGTTTTCGACCATGCGCGTGGCGTCGAGGTACACCTTGATGCCGTGGCGGTCGGCCAGCTTGCGCAGCGCCTTCACGTTGGCCATGCTGACCGGCTGGCCGCCGGCCATGTTGACCGTCCCGGCCAGGCTCACGTAGGCGATCTGGCGCGCGCCCTTTTGCTCGATCAGCGACTGGAGCTTGGCCAGGTCCACGTTGCCCTTGAACGGGTGCATCCGGCCCGCGTCGTGGGCTTCGTCAATGATGATGTCCACGAAGGTGCCGCCGGCCATTTCCTGGTGCTGGCGCGTGGTGGTGAAATACATGTTGCCGGGCACATACTGGCCCTTGCGAATGGAAACCCGGCTGATGAGGTGCTCCGCGCCGCGGCCCTGGTGCGTCGGCACGACGTAGCGGTACCCGTAGTAGGTCCGGATGGCGGCCTCGAGATTGTAGAAGTTCCGGCTGCCGGCGTAGGCTTCGTCGCCGAGCATCAGCCCGGCCCACTGCCGGTCGCTCATGGCGTTGGTGCCGCTGTCGGTGAGCAGGTCGATGTACACGTCCTCGGACTTGAGCAGGAACGTGTTGTATCCCGCGGCGGCCAGCGCCCTGGCGCGCGCCGCGCGGTCAATCATGTGCAGCGGCTCGACCATCTTGATCTTCCACGGCTCCGCCCACGAGCGGCGGTGAAACTGCTGGCCCATGGTCTGGAGGGCCCGGGAAGGTTTCACGGCACGGCTGCGAGTCTTGGTCATGTCTTTCTCCTGTCTGGCCTCCGGCATCCGGTGTCGGGTCCGCTACGTCACACCCTGCCCGTTTCGAGCGTACGACGCGCCGGCGATCATCACGCCCAGCCACATGAACGGCTCCCCGCGCAGACTCAACCGCCCGCTTCACGCCGCGGGAGAACACGGTCCGCAGGTGTGGATTCACACAACGTATCATTTCCTATACTCCACCGCGGCCCGGGTGTCAATTCCGTCCCGACATTCCGTCCCGACATGCCCGGCAAGGCCACCTGGCAACGTGCTCCGGTGACCAGACGCCGTCATTCAGGATACAGCATGGAAACTACCCTGGTATTCAGAATTCGGTATTCAGAATTCAGAAAGCCAAGAACACTATTTGCATGGCGTCGCCGGGTTTCTTATTCTGACTCCTGAATTCCGGCTCCTGACGGCCTGAGCCCTCACACAGCACGAATTCCTTGCGTTCCGGGAAGGACGGGGTATGCTTCCTTCATCCATGATGATGGAGTTGGCCGAGTCCGATCCTTTCAGGTGTCCCCCCGCGGACGGATCCCTGTGCCATTACGCTTCATCACAGGAGGAGATGTCATGATGCGCATGGCTTGGATCCTGCTGTTGGCGGCGATGGGAACGGCGCGCGCGGACGGGCTGCCGGAAAAACTCGACCGCCTCGTGATCCCACACATGGAATTCAAGGAAGCGCCGGTCGCGCAGGTGCTCGCCTGGCTGAATGACGCCGCGCGGGAGGCTGATACCAACTCCGCCCCGGAAGAGCGCGGGATCAACCTGCTCTTTCAGGCGGATTCCGGCAAAGAGATGCCCACTGTCACAATGCGCCTCCGCCACATCCGCGTGCGCGACGCCCTGGCTTACATCACCGAGCTGACTGGCTTGCAGTACCGCGTTGAGGACCGTATCGTGCTCGTTTCCCCCCGCACCCCGGCGCCTCCGCCGGGCCCATTCCAGGTCAACATCCAAGTTGACCTGATCGAAGTGTTGGACCGGGATGCGGCGCAACGCTTCCGGTTTAACACCCTGTCAGCCGACGAGCTGCGCGCCCTACCGGCCTCGGCCTGCCGGCAGCGCGGCACCCTGGCGGTGATCACGAAAGCCGGAGCAAACGCCGAGGCCAAGAGCCAGGCGGGAGCGCTGGACAGCGAGAAAGAACGGAGTTTCTCCATGGTGCTGAATTGCACGCCGAGCGTCGGTCCGGACGCGGCCACGATTGAGATGGTGATGCTCTGGCAGGCGAGGCGTCCGCTGCCCGGGCAGCCGGGGCGGGTTGCCGAGATGACCTTGTGCCAGAATCTGGCACTCCGCAGCGGGGGCGCCGTGGTGTTGCCCGTGCAGATTCCGGAAGATGCAGCAGCCGACCGGACGTCCGAGACCAAGCCCCACTATCTCCTCGTGTCCGCCCGGCTGCTGGATCCGGCCGGGAGGCCGGTACGGCCGGCAGGCCCACTGCCGCCGCCCCCGGGTCCGCCGCGGGCTCGTCCATAACGGCGGGGTCTCCCGCATTGGATGGCGGCGTTTCTTGCGCCCATCCGTTGCGCAGACAGGCGGCTGATGCGCGAATGAGGCTCGCGATCGGGTCTCGCGTCCGATCCCGATGGCGATTTCGATGTGGAATGCCCGTAGAAGGGGGGCAGAGGCTATGACGAGGAATGAAGCGCTCCGGCGGGAGGGGGTGGCAATTTTCGGCCGCTGGGAGCCGCCGTATTTCGAGGCGCAATCGGGAAACGCCATGGAAAACAGTGAGTCGGCACGCGCGTACCTCGCCGGCGCGGACTTTGTGCGGCATCTTCACCGGCTCGGGATCACGCAGTATTGGACCCATTTCTTCAAGGGCTACGGCCTGGAGTTTGAGTTGGAGGCGCAGCAGCAGGCCATCGCCCTGTCCGCGCAGTGCCATGCCGAGGGAATTCGCGTGGTGGCCTACTGCAGCCTGGGCTCCCTGACCCCGGCCACCCTGCTGGCGGAGGCGCCGGAGGCCCAGGACTGGTTCGCGCGGACGCGCGACGGCCAGCCGATCCCCTTCCTTCAAAGCTTTCGCGTCAAGCCCTGTTACTCGTCGCCCGGGTACCGGGACTACATCAAGCGCGTGGTGGATCGGGCGTTTGACTATGGCTGCGACGGCATCCATTTCGACAACTTCTTCTACCCGCTGGAAAGCGACGGATGCCAGTGCCCCCGGTGCCTCGCCCTGTATCGCGAGTACCTGGCCGGGCAGTACGGGACCCGGACAGATGCGTCCGCCCTGGCCGGAATGCGCCGGTTCGGCCGGACTTCGTTCGACCACGCCGCGTTCCCCTCCCGCACTACGAACGAGCGGCTGACATCCCTGCGCGTGGCCGATGACCAGGAATGGGCCGCCTTCAAGAACCGCGTGCTCAGTGACGCGGCAGCCGAACTGGCCGACTACGTCCGGGAACGGGGCAAACTGGTGGAGTTCAATGTCCTGTGGAGCCCGTTCCTCAATCACCATCGCTTTGGACTCGATCTGCACGAGATTCTGAGCCGGACGGACATGGCCTTTTACGAGGGGCGCCTGTCGCCCGCCGAATTCAACGCGCATGGCTCGCCGCTCTGCCGGATCCGCACCTACAAGACGTGCGCCGAATACGGCGTGCCCGTCCTGTGCTACACCTTCAGCCGGCAGGCCATGGCGGAGTCGTTCGCCTTCAATCCGGGCGGGTTGGGCATGATCCTGGGATCCTTCGGCGGCCTACTGCTGCTCAGGGTGCCGATCACCTTCTCCCTCATAATCTCCTCCATCGCGACGACCCTCTACCTGGACATCCCGCTCATGGCGGTGGTGCAGCGCCTCGTGCAGGGCA
>CAZUYI010000079.1:0-9100 GCA_964624095.1 uncultured Verrucomicrobiota bacterium
TACGGATGCCGCCCGATGACGGTGGCGGAGCAGGAATGCCAGACCTGGCTGGGGGTCATGAATGGCGCCACCTACCTCAATTATTTCCACTGCAGCGACGTGGCGCATGCGGACACATGGCGCATGTTCCAGCGGATGAACGGGATGCTCCGCGAGCTGGCGCCGGCCCTCACCGCGCCGGCCGTCAGCCAGTCGGTCGCCTACCGACTCGGGCGCCGCGCGGCCTCGGGCGCCGTGGCCTACCAGCCCGGCGAGTTCGACCCGGAGACATGGAAATACCCGGACGTGCAGGCGGTGCTGAAACGATTCCCGGACGGCCGGACCGTGCTGTTGGCCGCCAACTGCTTCGACCGCCCAACCGGCTGCGAGGTGACGATCCCCGGCCTGGCCGGCACGGTCTCCAACCGGGTCTCGGGCGCCGTCCTGCCCGTCCGCGACGGGACCTTTGCCGAGGCCTTCCCGGGCTACGGCATCGCCGCCTATTTCCTGGACCTGCCGCCGGGCGGGGCGCCGGCTTCCGTGACGGTCTCCACCCTCGTGGACGAGGCGGACGTCAAGGCCTCGGAAGAGCCGTTCAGACTGCCCAACTATGTGCGGCCGGGGAAAAAGAACGTTCTGCCCAACCCGAGCTTCGAGGACGCCACGCGGCCCGGCTACCCGGACTATTTTTTCATGTATGCGGCCATGGACCCGGACCAGGCGGTCGGGTCCGGAAACAAGCCCGTCTGGGGGCAATGCGCCGACGAGGCGTTCCATGGCCGGCACAGCATGCTGATTTCCTGCCCGTCCGCCGAGGTCAAGGCCCCGGCACACGGTCCGGCGGGCGTCCGCTTTTATTGCCAGCCGCAGCATGACACGCCGACGGCCTACACGTTTTCGTTTTACGCCAAGTCGGACACGCCGGGGCTCCGGCTCTATTACCGCTCCGCATACGGCGAGCAGACATTCGAGCTGACCACGGACTGGAAGCGGTACCACATGCAGTGGACCGTGCCGCCGCGCAGCGATGCCGACCTGTTCCGCTTTGAACTGGCCGGGAAGCAGGCGGGCCGGATCTGGCTGGATGCCATGCAGGTGGAACAGGGGATGGAGGTCACGGCGTTCGAGGACTGATGCCCTTCAAGGCGGGCTGAACCGCTCGGCCCGTTCACACGAGGAGGAGAAGCCACATGAACTGTCGAGTTGTCCTGCTGGGTGCGATCGCGGGTCTCGCGTGCGGCGCGCGGGCGGACTATTATGTCGCCCCGGGCGGCGACGACGATACCCATGACGGCACGTCCTGGGGCCAAGCTTGGAAAACGATCAGCAACGCCGTCGCCCAGATTCCGGACGGACAGGTCCTGGTGCTGTCCAACGGGCTGTACGAGCTGGACGCCCAGGTGACTCTGGACAAGGCGATCACCCTCACCAACGCCGCGGGGGACCCGGACCAGGTCGTCGTGAGCGGCAAGGGGGCGGTGCGGTGTTTCTGCCTGAATCATCCGGAGGCCGTGCTGGACGGCATCACCGTGAGCAACGGGGCCGCGGAGAGCGCCAGCCCGAATGCGTCCTATGGGGGCGGCGCGCATGTCATCGCCGGGTGCATCGTCCGATGCGTCTTCCGGGACAACCGCTCGAGCCCCGTCGACACGACTGGGTATGGCGGCGGCGTCTCGCTGTTTGACGGCGGGCGCCTCTACGATTCGCGCCTCGAGAACAACCTGGCGGGCGGCGCCAGCGGGCGCGGCGGGGGCGTCTACGCGAACAGCAACTCGGTCGTGTCGAACTGCGTCATCGTCGGGAACACCGCGGGCAACACTGGCGGGGGCATCCATCTGGGCGGCATCTCTGGAGTCGAGGGCACCGCACGGGTGGACCGCTGCCAGGTGTGGGCCAACCAGGCGGGCAATTATGGCGGAGGCATCCACGCCTATGCCGGGGAGATCGTCAACAGCACCTGCCTGTGGAATACGGTGAGCGCCGGAGGCGCACAGGGGGGCGGGCTCTATCTCTCTTCCTCCGTCGTCTCCAACTGCGCGATCGTCAGCAACGTGGTGCCCGAGTTGTCCGGCTTGGGCGGCGGCGCCTACATCATTGGGAACACCCTGTTGCTCGACAGCACGCTGGCCGGAAACTCCGCGACAAACGGAGCGGGGATCTACGCGCGGCCGACCCTCTCCAGCCTTGTGGAACGCTGTGTCCTGGCCGACAACGTGGCCAGCAACAATGGCGGGGGCATTTATCCGTACAATGACAAGGGGGATTTGACCGTGCTGGATTCGACCATCCGCGGAAATACCGCCGGGGGCGGCGCCGGGGTGTATTTCCCTCCCTATCCCTACACCTGCATCCTGAAGCGCTGCGTGCTGGCCGACAATTCGGCTCGCGGCAACGGCGGCGGCCTCTACACGGATGCCACGAACTATCTGGTAAGCCACTGCCGGTTCACCGGCAACACGGCGGGATCATACGGCGGGGCCATACGGTTGACCGCCACGCAATGGCCCACCAATGGCGTGTTCCGCAATTGCCTCATCGCCAGGAACCAAGCCAACCAATACGGCGGCGGCGTGTATCTGCAATATGGCCGGTTCGACGGGTGCACGATCGTGTCCAATATCGGCAGCAGCAGATGCGGCGGCTTGTATTTCACCGGGGACAACCGGATCGGCGTGGTGAACGACTGCGTGCTGTACGGCAATTCAGGCGCTATGGGTAACAACTACCGTCCGCCTACGAGCGGCACGGTTTCGTTTAACTATTCCTGCACTACGCCCACGAATCCCTCGACCATCTACCAATTCACCGGGTGCACGGACGCCGATCCGCTCCTGGCCTACGATCCGGCCGGCCCCGCCTACCGGCTGCAGGCCGGGTCGCCCTGCGTCAATACCGGCAGCAACCTGGCCTGGATGGCCGGCGAGACGGACCTCGACGGGCACGCCCGCCTGGACCGCTTTTCCGGCAAGCCGGACATGGGCGCCTGGGAGTTCTCCCCCGCCGGCACGCTCTTGATGGTCCGGTGAGGAACACCCCGTGCCGGGTTGACTATGTCACGCGGGGGTGCCCTGCCGGCGTGCCGGCAGGAGCCTGACATGTTCCCATCCCGCGGCATAAGGCCCTGGGACGCCCCTGCGGCACTGCGACTGTTACGCCCGTCCGCACTTCGCGGTTGACAAGCCTGCTCCCGTCCCGCACAGTACCACAGGCGGTTTCGATTCGATCGTCGGCGCGGCGCCGACCTGAGCGCGCCCGGCGCGGGCCGGGCTTCGCGGCGGACAGACAACGGAAGGGAGCTGGCATGAAGACAGTGCGATGGGGCGTGATCGGGTGCGGGGGCATTGCGGCGCGGCGGACGATCCCGGAATTCAAGACGATGGTGTCCAACGCCGAGATCGTGTCGGTGATGGACGTGGACGCCGGGCGGGCGAAGGACGTGGCGGGAAAGTTCGGCGTGCCGCACGCCTGCACGACGGAAGCGGAGCTGCTGGCGCGCAAGGATGTGGATGCCGTGTACATCGCCACGCCGCAGAACGTGCATTGCCGGCAGACGGTCCAGGCCGCGGAAGCGGGCAAGCACGTGCTGTGCGAGAAGCCGATCGCCCTCTCGGTCGAGGAAGTGGACCGCATGGAGGCCGCGTGCCGCAAGGCGGGCGTGCAGTTCATGCTGGCCTGGTGCATGCGCCAGAACGTTTACAACCGCAAGGCGCGCGAGCTCGTGCAGGCCGGAAAACTCGGGACCCCGGTCATGGGCCGGGCGGAGCTGACCTGCTGGTACCCGCCCATTCCCGGCGCCTGGCGCCAGGACATCGCGATCAGCCGTGGCGGCGCCCTGCTCGACATGGGCACGCATTGCCTCGACCTGCTCGAGTGGATTCTGAACTCGCCCGTGGTCGAGGTGACCGGGTTCCAGGACCTGCTGGTCCAGAAATACCGGACGCCCATTGAGGACACCTCGACGATCGTGGTGCGGTTCCGCAACGGGTCCCACGGGATCGTGGACAATTATTTCAACGTGCCGGACGCCGCCGCCCAGAACCGGCTCGAGCTCTACGGCACGCGGGGCGCCATCCTCGCCGACGGCACCATCGGGCAGGACCCCACCGGCCGCATGGTCAGCATCCTGCAGGACCGCGAGCTGTCGTACAACGCCAACCAGGTCCGGAACGTGGAGCCGAAGCGCGAGGAGTACACGTTCCAAGGCATCGGCCTCTACGGGCAGATGATCACGCTGTTCAGCGACTGCATCCGGACCGGCACGCCGCCCCCGACCGGCTTCGCCGACGGCCGGCACAGTGTCCAGGTGGTGGACGCCATCTACCAGGCCGCCCGCGAGAAGCGCGTCGTCGCCGTGGCGGAGTAACGACGATTCGAGGCCACGGGACGGGCGCTCTCTTCCCGTGGCCCGGTTCCGCGCCGGAAAGGAATGCCATGCCATCGCTCGCTCTCCGCGGCGGGACGCCGGTGCGCACCCGCCCCTTCCATCCCTGGCCGCTCTGCAGCGAGTCCGAGGAGCGCGCCCTGCTCGAGGTCTTCCGCGGCGGGAAGTGGTGGCGCTACGCCTTCGGGCAGGGCGTCGAACTCTCCGAGCCTGAGTCCGGCGAGCGCAGCCAGGTCGCCCAGTTCCAGGAAGCCTTCGCCGCCCACCACGGCTGCCGGTACGGGATCGCCATGGCCAACGGCACGCTGACGCTCGACGCGGGCCTGCGGGCGCTCGACTACGGGATCGGCGACGAAGTGCTCGTTCCGGCCTACACCTACGTGGCCAGCGCGACCTGCGTGCTCCAGAACAACCTGGTGCCCGTGTTCGTGGACGTCCACCCGGACACGTACAACCTGGATCCGGACCGCCTCGAGGCGGCTCTCACACCCCGCACGCGGGCCGTCATGGTAGTGCACTTCGGCGGGCAGCCGGCGGACATGGACCGGCTCGAGGCTTTTGCCCGGCGCCACCACCTGGCGCTCATCGAGGACGCCGCCCACGCCCACGGCTGCGAGTGGCGCGGCCGGAAGGCCGGCTCGTTCGGGCGGTTCAGCTCGTTCAGCTTCCAGGCCTCCAAGAACATGACGAGCGGCGAGGGCGGCATCCTCTGCACCAACGACCGCGAGCTGGCCATCGAGTGCGAATCCCTCGCCTGGAGCGGGCGCCGCGTCGGGCGCCCCTGGTACGAGTTCCACCGGCTCGGCTGGAACGCGCGCCTGACCGAGTTCCAGGCCGCCCTGCTCCGCGTGCAGCTCGGGCAACTTGACGAACAGGTCCTGCATCGCCAGGCCATGGCCCGGCGCCTCACCGAGCGCCTGAACGCCCTCGAAGGCATCCGGCCCCTGCTCCACGACCCGCGCGCCACGCGGCATGGCTTCCATATCTACATGTTCCGATACGACGAGGTCCGCACCGGCCTGCCCCGCGCCCGGTTTCTCGAGGCGCTCGCCGCCGAAGGCGTGCCGGCCTTCAGCGGCTACACGTTCCCGCTGTACCGCAACCCGATGTTCCTGAACAAGCGATTCCTGAACGGTTCGTTCCCGCTCGGTACGCCGTACCACGACGACCTCGACTACGCCGCGTTCGCGGATCGCTGCCCGGTCAGCGAGCGCGCCTGCCGCGGCGAGGCGGTCTGGCTGGCCCAGAACCTGTTCCTGGGTCCGACCCGGGACATGGACGACATCGCCGAGGCGATCGCCAAGGTCTTGGCGCACAAGGACGAATTGCTGCCGTGAACGTCATTGATTCCGCGGTGTGCCTCGAGCTCGAGGGCGGGCGGCTGAACGCCGACGCCGTCCTCGCCGCGATGGACCGCGAGGGGATCGCCTGCTCGGTGGTCGCGCCGCCCGACGCGCAGGCCGCCGTCCATAACGCCGAGGGACACGCCGCCCTGCGCGCACTGGCGGCGGCGCATCCCGGCCGGTTCGCCTGGCTGGCCGCGGCCAATCCATGGTACGGCGACCAAGCCCTCGATCTCCTGGACGCCGCCTTCGAGGCCGGCGCCCGCGGCCTGTTCCTGAACCCGGCGCGGCAGGGATTCCTGCTCACCGAGCCCGTGCTGCGCCCGCTGCTCGACCTGTGCGCGCGGCGGGGCAAACCGGTCTACAGCATCACCGGCTGGCCCGTGTGCGCCGAGCCGCTGCAACTCGCCGAGCTCGCGCGTTGCTATCCCGGCCTGCCGTTCGTCATGGGGCGCGCCGGGTACAGCGATTTCTGGTACGACCTGGAAGCGGCCCTCCGGCAGACGCCCAACCTGCTGCTCGAGACCTCCTGCACGACGCCCGGCCTCATCCGCACGGCGCTCGATGCCGTCGGGCCGGATCGCCTGCTGTTCGGGTCCGGCACGCCCGTGTCCTCGCTCGGCGCCGAACGGCACAAGATCGAATGGCTCAACCTGTCCGACGCCGAGCGGGCGGCCGTCATGGAAACCAACGCCCGGCGCGTCTGGAGCCTGCCATGAGGATCGTGGACACGCATACCCACCTGCCCGGCCACACGTTCGGCGGCACGCCCCGCGCCACGGCGGAGCTCCGCGCCGAGTTCTGCGGCGCCGGCCTCTCGGCCGCCTGGTTGATGACCACCGACGGCCTGCTGGGCGACGCCGAACGGAACAACGACATCCTGGCCCGGGCGGTCGAGCGCGACCTCGATTTCTTCGTGCCGTTCGCCACGGTCAATCCCCACGCGGGTGCCGCGGCCGCTGTGGCCGAGCTCGTCCGCTGCAAGGAGCACCTCGGCATGCGAGGGCTCAAGCTGCACCCGTGGCTGCAGGCTTTCTCGATGACACACCCGGCCGTGAGGCCGATCCTGGAGGCCGCCGGCGGCCTGAACATGCCCGTGCTGTTCCACGACGGCACCCCGCCCTATTGCTCGCCGCTCCAGGTCGCGGCCGCCGCCGAGCAGGTCCCCGGCACGACCATCATCCTGGGACACGCCGGCCTGGATCAGCTCTGGCAGGACGCCCTGCTCGCCTGCCGCCGCCACGCGAACGTGTATCTGTGCCTGTGCAGTCTGAGCAGCGGCTTGATCCGGCGGATCGCGGAACAGGCGCCCGCCGACCGGCTGCTCTTCGGGTCCGACGGCGGTTTCGGCGCCGGACTCGTCGAATGGGCGCTGGCCAAGGTCCGGGGCGCCGGCCTCGAGGACGGCGTCTGTCAAACCCTGTTCGAGCGCAATCCGCGCCGGCTGATTCCCGGCTGATACTCCGCCGGGCGCCGGGCCGCGGCACCGAACGCGGACGACAACGGACCGACAACCGAATCGAAGGGAGGGCGTTTGCCATGCGCAAGCCGCCGACCAGCCCGCCGCCGAGCCCGGCGGCTCGCACCAAACCGGCGCGGCGCCCGGACGGCACGGTGCGCCTGCTTCTGGCCGGCGCCGGCCTCATGGGCCGCGAGCACCTCGAGGCCACCGCCGGACTGCAGCCGGTGCGTTACACGGGTGTCTTCGATCCCGCGCCCGGCCGCGCGGCGGCGCTCGCCGCCGCGTTCGCGCTGCCGGCGTTCACGGACCTGAACGAGGCCGTCAAGGCCGCGGCGCCCGACGCGCTGGACGTGTGCGTGCCGACGCCGTTTCACCGGCCGCTGATCGAGTACTGCGCGGCGCGCGGCCTGCACGCGCTCTGCGAGAAGCCGATCGCCCTCACCCTGGCCGACGCGGAGGCCATCCGCGCGGCGGCGGACAGGGCCGGTATCCGCGTCATGATCGCCCAGGTCATCCGGTTCTGGCCCGAATATGCGTACGCGCTGGACGCCGCCCGGTCCGGCTCGCTGGGCGCCGTCCGGGCCTGCCTCGCCCGGCGCCTGTCCGCGCCGCCGGCCTGGAATACCTGGATGACCACCGAACGGGGCGGCGGAGCCGGGATTGATTTGCAGATTCACGACGTGGACTTCGTGCTGGCGCTGCTCGGGCCGCCGTTGTCCATCCAGGCCGCCGGACAGGTCTCGGGTGGCGTCGTGATGAGCGTGGTAAACCGGCTCGACTACGCGTCCGGCGTTCCGGTCACGACCGAGGCGTCCTACACCATGCCCGCCGCGTACCCGTTCCGCATGTATTTCCAGATCGAGTTCGAGCGAGCGGTCCTGGAAATGGATTTCTGGCGGCCGAAGGGCGAGCGGCTCCGGGTCTTTCCGGCGGACGGCGGCGCGGCCGGTGCCCCGGTGCCGGACGCCGCGCGCAACGCCTACGGCGAGGAGATCCGGTACTTTGCCGAGCGGCTGCTCGATGGGCAGCCGTTCCGCCGCTGCCCGCTCGATGCCTCGATCGAGGCCCTGGGCTGGTGCCTCGCCTCCCAGCGCGCCTGCCTCAGCCGCCGGCCGGAGCGCCCGTCCGCGCCCTGAACGGACGGTTCAATCGGAGGCGCCGGCTTCGAGCAGCCGGCGGGCATACGCCTCGCGCACGCGGCTCCGGCAGGCCTCGAGGTCGGCGTCGAACCGGGCGAGGGAGGCGCCGGGCCCGAGCACGCGGCGGGCAAGCGCCTCCCGCGCGGCCGGCTCGGCCGGCACGGCGTGCACCTGGAGATCCTCGAGCAACTGCAGCCCGTGCTCGACGCGGCGCAGAAACACGTAATCGGCCTCGAGCTGGCGGGCGGCCGCCTCGGGCAACAGGCCCTGCCGGCTCAGCCCGGACAGCGCCTTCAGCGTGTTGCCCTCCAGCAGGTCGGGCCGACCCGGCGCGTGGATGAGCTGGAGTCCCTGCACTAGGAACTCGATGTCGCGGAGCCCGCCGGCCCCGTTCTTGACGTCCGCGGCGCCCGCGCGCCGTGCCGATTTCCGCAGGGCGGCAATGGAGCGGACCACCGCCTCGCGCGGGCGCGGCGCGAGCAGCAGCGGCCGGACCCTATCGAGAAACGCGCGACCCACCGCTTCGCAACCCGCCACCGGCCGCGCCTTGAGCAGCGCCTGGAGTTCCCACAAGGCCGCCTTGCCTGCGTAGTAGTCCGCCAGGCCCGAGACCGTGTGGACCAGCGGACCCGCCCGCCCATAGGGCCGCAGGCGGAAATCAACCCGATAAATAAAAGAGCAATATTCGTTATATCGGTGATTGTTTTAATGTCAATATTAGTTCTCATCCATAGAAGGTATATTCCTAACACTATAATATTCCTAACAGATACTAAACCTAGTTTTTTAAAAAGAA
>CAZUYI010000080.1:0-9082 GCA_964624095.1 uncultured Verrucomicrobiota bacterium
CCAGTCGGTGTGGGTCCATCCGGCGATCCCGCGCTTCAGCGGAATCCGGGATGCCGACTTCGACGGTGATGGCCTGGCCGACCCGGCGGTCTATGATGCGCAGACGGGCGATTGGACGGTCCAAGGGTCCGGCAGCGGCTATGCCGTGCAGCGATGCGCCGCGCTGCTGGGCGGCCCCACCTGGATGGCGGCGGCGGCCGATTACGACGGGGACGGGCGCGCCGATCCCGCCGTGTACCGGGAAGTCACCGGCGACTGGATGATCCTTCGTTCGGGGAGCGGGTATGGTCGCGACCTGCGAGTGGCTTTCTTGGGGGGACCGGGCTGTACGGCAGGGTCGGCCGATTTCGATGGCGATGGCCGCGCGGACTACGCGGTGTATGAGCGTGCAAGTGGAACGTGGAAGTTAAAATTGTCGTCGGTCCTGTATGCGGCGCGGAGTATCGGCGCCTTCCTTGGCGGGCCGAACGCCGAGGCGGTCCCGGCCGATTATGACGGGGATCGCCTGGCCGATCCGGCGGTCTATGTGCGCGCCGATGGCACGTGGGCGGTGCGGTTGAATGGGAGCGGGTTTGCCGGGCTGATGCTGCATGGGTTCTTGGGCGGGCCCGGCTGGGACCCCGTTCCCGGGGACTATGACGGCGACGGGCTGGCCGATCCGGCGGTCCGGTCAGCCGACGGCTCTCTGTGGCGCGTCAAGCTGTCCGGCGGCGGGTACGACACGCTCGATATCCACCTGGGCCTGTAGCCACACGCAGGCCGTCTTGTCTGAGTTCGTCGAACCCGCGCGAACCCGGTGAATAAGGATTGACGCCGCCGGGCGGGCTGAATACTCTGCACTCACTCATACTGCCCATGCCCGAACGGCCATCGAGTCGCCGCATGCAGGCGGCTACGGAGGCGTTGAAAAAAACGCGCTGACTCCCACCGTTTCAGGGTGGGTTGTGAGATGACCGGGTTGATCCTGTTGACCGTATGGACGGCACCGGCCAGGGATCAGCACGGGGCGTGCGCCACGGGGTGTTCGATGCCTGACCTCTTTGACAAGCGCGGGGGGTTCCGGCGCCTGCATTCGTTCACGCTCGCCACGATCGTGCAGCTCGACACCCTGCGTTTCTGCCGCCGGTTCCTGACGCAGCACCCGCGCGACGCAAGCGCGAAGTTCTACGACCCCAGGGGGCGTCAATACGACCAGATGACCCAGGCCGCCCGCAGCGGACGCCAGAACATCATCGAGGGCTCGGAACGGTCCGTCACCTCCAAGGACACCGAGATGAAACTCACGGACGTCGCCCGCGCGAGCCTCAGCGAGTTGCGCGGCGACTACGAGATCTTCATCCTTGACCGTGGCCGGCTCCCGTGGTCGGTCCATTCCCCCGAGGCGAAGGCCATCAACGCCATCTCGCTCGATGACGCGCCGTTCAAGGACAATATGGTCCACGAGTCGGCCAGGCACGCGCTGGAACAGCGCGCGAAATACGCCCGCTGGCTCGATGCCGACGACGCCGTGGTGGTAGCCAACGCCATGCTCATCCTCATCGGGCGCGCCCTGAAAATGCTCAAGAGCCAGACCGCGGCGCAAGGCAGGGCCTTTGAGGCATCGGGCGGGTTCAGCGAGCGGCTGACAGCCACGCGCCTCGCGGCGCGAGAGCAGCAAAGGACCGCGGCCGCCCCGACTGCCCCCAGTGCGGCAAGCCCATGCGCCGGCGCACGTCGGCCAAGGGCGAATTCTGGGGGTGTTCCGCCTACCCGGACTGCAAAGGCATACGGCCGGCATGAGCGCAACGGAGCCAAGGGTGACCCGTTTGACCGGGTTGACCGGAGTGACAGCAAGGACAGCCAACCCCATGGATCCCGCGCGGGCCGGAAACGGCACGGGCATCGGTCAATGAGGTCAATCCGGTCAACGCGGTCAAAAAAACTGAAGATTTCCCGCCTCTCAAACGTCTGAACGGGTGGAAGCCTCCGCGGCGAAGGAGCGGCATGGACCCGACCTGCCAGCCAGTTCCGGGCGGCGCCCGGGACGCGGACTGCGAGTTTGAAGCGATCCTGGCCGCTCACGAAGCGCCCCTGCTGCGCTATGTGGCGCGGCTGGTGAACGATCGCGAGGCGGCCCGGGACGTGGTCCAGGATACCTTCATCAAGCTGTTCCGCGCCTGGCGGCCGGGCACGCGGCCGTCGGCCAACCTGCGCGCCTGGCTCTACCGCGTGGCGCATCACGCGGCGGTGGATGTCGTGCGGAAGGAGCGGTGCCGGCGCGCCTGGCGCGAGCGGGCGGCCCGCGAGCAGCGGGAGACGCCGCCCGGCAGGCCCCGCCCCGAGGGCGATCGGGCGGCGCTCGTGCTGGAGCAGGTGAGCCGGCTGGAGCCGGCCGAGCGGCAGGTGCTCGTGCTCCGGCTCGAGGAAGGCCTCTCGTACCGCGAGATCGGGATCGTCACCGGCCGCACGGAGGGAAACGTCGGCTGCCTGCTGCATCATGCCCTGACCAAGCTGGCCGCGCGCCTTCGGGCGGCCGGCGCGAGTCGCGGCGGAGGTGCCCCGTGAACTGCGACACGATCCGAGACCGCCTCACGGCCTGGGTGCTGAACGATCTCGATCCCGGCCGCGCGGAGGCGGTGGCCCGGCACGTCGAGTCCTGCCCCGCGTGCCGCGCGGAAGCCGATTCCCTGCGCGCCGCCGCCGACTCGCTGCGGGACGCCCTCGCCGCCCGGGCGGAGCCCGCAGCGCGCTTGCCCGACAAGGCGCGCCGGAGCATCCGACGGGTCTACGATGCCCGCCGCCGCGCGGCCGGCCGGGAACGTTCCGTACGGCTTCGAATCCTGGTTCACGTCGCCATGGCGGCCGGGTTAATGTTTATATTGTCCGGCCTGCTGCTGCCCAATCTCGGAGACGTTCGGGAAAAAGCCCGGCGCGTCAACGATCTGGCCAACCTGAATGGGCTCTACAAATCCGCTGTGACGTGGGGACTGGATCCGGCCGACAGCTTCCGGCCTCCCGTGCCGCCATCCCTGGACGACGTGGTCAAAGCCGGGAACCTGCCGGAGGAGATGACGCTGAACGTGAGCACGCGCAAGCCGGTGGAGTATTATCCGGAAGCCGCCGGCAAGGGCGGGGACATGCCCCTGCTGGTCAGTCCAGGCCACGGTGGCCGGAACGTGGTTCGCGTTGCCGGGCAAGGTCTCTGGGTGGAAGACGGCACGGCGGAGGCCCGGGAACTGGACGACCAACTGGCTAAACTGAAGCGCGAGCAGGCGGGTTCAAAGGACGGGGGCCTGGAACTGGCCCGGGCGGAAGCTCTGCCGCGCGAGGGATCCGTTGATTCCAAGCAGCGGCACGGATGGACAGGGCGCTCGGCGCAGAAGTCGGTCACGATCCGCGGGGCTTTTCACTATAACGAACCGGTGCCGGCCGCGCAGCCGGCGTCGGGCAACGGGACGGCCGGACCGCTCGCCGAAGGACACGTAAAAAAATCTGCGCTGAGAGAATCCGAAGCGCTCGCTGGCGAGCTTGGAACCATGGTGTCGGCGGCCCGCAAACAACGCCTGGACCGTGTACGCGATTTCCAGCGAAACTGGGCCGTATCCGGCGAACGCCGCCAAGTTCAGGCCTCCGAGCTTGTCCCGCCTCCAGACCTGGCTGTTTCGGGCCCGAAAATGCTGATCGATGAAGATAGTGGGGCGGTTCAAACGCCCCCGCCCGGGCAGGAGTACAGGCGCCAGGACAAGTCCTATGCAGCGGCCTCGGTCGCGCGCCTGCGCGTTGAGCCTCCCGCGAGCAGCGAGTCCGATCTGAAAATCCGGTCAAGCGGCCGGGTTACGAGCGATAGCGCGCCGGGCGCGTCCATGCCTAAACCGCCGTCCAAGCCGGACACGGAACCGGCGCCGCCGGCGGCGCCGGCCGCCGCCGGCCCGCAGCCGCGGGCGAGCGGGGTGCACCCGTTCGTGGCGGCGTCGGACTCCCCGTGCTCGACGTTTTCGATTGACGTGGACACGGCCTCCTACACGCACGCGCGCCAGTACCTGCTGGGCGGCAAACTGCCCCCGCCCGAGTCCGTGCGCACGGAGGAGTTTGTCAACTATTTTGACTACGCCTATCCGCCGCCCGCGCGCGGCCCGTTTGCCGTGCATACCGAGTGCGGGCCGACGCCCTTCGGGCGCGGACTGGCCCTGCTGAAGATCGGCGTCAAGGCGCGCCGGCTGGGCCGCGAGGAGCAGCGGCCGCTGCGGCTGACGCTGCTGATAGACACGTCCGGCTCGATGGCCACGCCGGAGCGGATGGGGCTGGTGAAGGAGGCGCTGGGTCTCATGCTCGAGCGGCTCGATCCGGCCGACCGCGTGGCCCTGGTGCAATTCGATACCCAGGCCCGGCTGGTCCTCGAGTCCACGCCGGCCTCGGAGCCGGCCCGCATCCGCGCGGCGCTCGACGGGCTGCAGCCGTCCGGCTCGACCTCGCTCGAAACCGGCATGCGCGCGGCTTACGAGGTGGCGGCGCGCGCGTTCGACGGCAGCGCGTTCAACCGCGTGCTGCTCCTCACCGACGGCATGGCCAACCTGGGCGCGACGGACGCCGAGGCGATCCTGGCCGCGGTGGCGTCGTACCGGAAGCAGGGGATCACGCTCTCCGTGTTCGGGGTGGGATTCGGCTCCTACAACGACGCCCTGCTCGAGACCCTGGCCGGGCAGGGCGACGGCCAGTATGCCTTCCTCGATTCGCGCGCGGAGGCCGAGCGCGTGCTGGCGGACGAGCTGGCCGCCTCGGCGGCGGTGATCGCGCGGGATGTGAAAATCCAGGTCGAGTTCGATCCCGCACGCGTCCGGCGCTACCGCCAGATCGGGTACGAGAACCGGGCGCTCACCCGCGAGCAGTTCCGGGACGATACCGTGGACGCGGGCGAAATCGGGTCCGGCCAGTCGGTGACCGCGCTCTACGAGCTCGAGTTGCAGGGCGCGCCCGACGCGCCGCTGGGCGTCGTGCGGGTGCGCAGCCGCAACGCCTTGACAGGCCGGATCGAGGAACTCGAGCAGCCGGTGTCCGGCCCCGCGCCCCGCGCGCGGTTCGAGGCCATGGACGCCCGGTTCCGGCTGGCGGCTGCCGCCGCGGAATTCGCCGAGCTGCTGCGGGGCAGCCCGCACGCCGCCGGCAGCCGGTTCGAGGACGTGGCCCGCGCCCTGTATCCCGTCGCCGCCGAGCTCTCGCTCGACGCGCGCATCGCGGAGTTGCTGCGCCTGACCCAGACGGGACTGATCCCGGTCTTCCGTGACGCCGTGCCGCCCACCGAAAGGACATCCCCATGAACCGCGTGGTCCACACACTGGCCGGGGTCGTGCTCGCCGTCGGATGGATCGGTTTGACCGGGCCGGCGCGCGCGGAAGGCGCCCCCGGGAAAAGCGCTCCGCCCCCGGCCAAACCGCCTGCCGCCGCGCCCGTCCAGGCGCCGCCCGCGCCCGTTCCGCCCAGCCCGCCGGCTCCGCCGGACCCCGCCTACGGGCTGTCCGACATGACGCTGCGCGGCGAGATTGACGGGGAGAACGTGCTCTTCACGCTCGATTTCGTCGCGGATGCACGGGAACGGCCCTGCCGGATTCCGCTGGTCGCCGGATTCGTAGCCAGCCGCGCGCTGAGCGCCCCGCGCCATGCCGCGCTGACCCTCGAGGGTGATGCCTACTGGCTGACCCTGCCGTCGCGCGGGCGGCAGGCGGTGTCCTTCACCTTCGCCAGCCGGGCGGTCAAGGAAGGGGAATGGCGCCGGACCCGCTTCGCGCTTCCGCCGGCGCCCGTGCGCGAGGTGGCCGTGACCTGCGACCGCCCTGACCTGGAACTCGAGTTTCCCGGCGCCTTGAACGCGCAGCGCCGCCCCGGCGAGAGCAACCGGCCCGTTGTGACCGCCTTCCTGGGACTCGGCGCGGACTTCGAACTGCGCTGGAAACCCGAACTCAAGAAGCTCGACGCCGAGCGCGTGGTCGAGTGCGAGGTCAATACCATCGCCGGCGCCGGGGTGGGGGCCCTGCGCCTCGATGTGGTCCTCTGCTACCGGGTGGTGCAGGGCAGCGTGAGCAAGCTGGCCGTCGCCCTCTCCTCCAACGTCAACGTGACCCGGGTGCAGGGTGCAGATATCCAGGATTGGAGCCTGGACCGGACCCGGCCGGACCGGCCCGTGCTGGCCGTGACCCTGAACCGGCCGCGCGAGGGCGAGTACCGGCTCCAACTCACCGGCGAGCTGGTGCTGCCGGCCTTTCCGTGCCGGTTCCCGATGCCGTCCTTCATGCCGCTGGACGTGATCCGGGCCAACGGCTTTCTGACCCTCGGCGCGGACAGCGCGGTCAAGCTGCGGGTGGACCAGGCCCAGGGTCTGACCCAGGTGGAGCCGGGGGCCTTCCCGCAGGTGTTGATGGAGGACGGCGTCGCCCGGGAGCTGCCGGCGCGGCGCCCGTTCACCTACCAGTTCGCCGGCATGCCCTACGCCCTGGCCGTCGAGGCAGACGACATCGTGACGGCGCTCACGGCGGATGACCGGCTGGTGCTGCGGGTGGAGGACAGCGATGCCGTCTTCGAGGCGGCCCTCGAGCTCGACGTGCGCGAAGCGCCCGCGCGCGAGGTGGTGCTCGAGACCGATCCCGCCTGGACGGTCAGCGCGGCGGCCGGCGCCGAGGTCGCCGACTACGACGTGCGGGACGAGGACGGCAAGCGGCTGGTCCACGTCTTTTTCCGCGACGCTGTGCAGGGGCGCGTCCTGCTGGACGCGCGCCTCGAGCAGGCGCTGCCCGCGCGGGCCGACGCCATCACGCTGCCCGCCTTCCGCGTCCGCGGCGCCAAGTCCGAGCGGGGCACCCTCGTGGTAGCCGGCGCCCAGGGCCTGCGCCTGAAGCTCAATTTGGGCTCCGGCCTGATCGAGGTGCATACGGGCTCGACTCCCATGCGCGTCCCGGACGCCCAGCTGGCCTTCCGCTTCAAGGCGCCTGACTGGCAGGCGGCCGTCGGGCTCGAGCGGACCCGGCCGGTGGTGCACTCCGAGCTGTTCCACATGGCGTCGCTCGGCGATGGCGTGATCTACGGCAGCGTCCTGGCCACCTACCACATCGGCGAGGCGCCCGTCCGCGAGCTGCTGCTGCGCCTGCCGGCCGACTGCCAGAACGTCGAGTTCACCGGGCGCGACGTGCGCGGCTGGACCCACAGCAATGCGCTCTGGCGCGTGGCGCTCCAGGAAAAGGTGGCGGGCGACTATACCCTGCTGGCGTCCTATGACCGGCCGTTCGCCTATGCCGGGGGCGACCTGGCCGTGGGCGGCGCGGGCACGGAGGACACGGAGAGCGAGATCGGGTACCTCGTCGTGGCCAGCGCCGCCGGGTTCAAGCTCGACGAGCAGGCCCGGGACCCGTCCGTCCTGCGCCTCGAACGACGGGAGCTGCCCGAGGCCTACACGCTGCTGGTCAAGGATCCCATGCTGGCGGTCTACAAGTACGTCGGCGCCCCGCATACCGCCACGCTGACGGTGAGCCGCTACGAGACTGAGCCGTTGCTCGGCCAGGTGGCGGACCATGTGTCCATCCGCACCGAGTTGAGCCGGGAAGGGGAGTCCGTGTCCACGGCGTCCTATTTCATCAAGAACGTGTCCGCCCAGTACCTGTCCCTGGCCCTGCCGGAAGGCGCCCGGCTGTGGAGCGCCGCCCGGGTCGAGCCGGACGGGCGCCGGCGCGACCTGCCCGCGCTGCAGGGCGAGGACGGTCTGCTGGTGCCCGTGCCGCGCCCGCGCGAGCTGAACACCCCGATCCAGATCGAGGTGGCCTATGCCCAGTCTCACGCGCGGCCCGGGCCGCGGCGGTCCCGCCTGCGGCTCGATGCGCCCGCCGTGCGAAGGGCGCCGGCGCCCTTCGCGCGCTGGTCCGTCCAACTGCCCGAGTCGCTGGCCGTCCGGGGCGCGGCCGGGGCCATGACCCCGGACCAGCCCATGCCCTGGAACGGGCTGGTCGCCGTGGTTGCCGGCGCCGCGCGAATCGGGTGGAAGACCGTCTCCGGCCATCCCGGCGCGTTCGTCCTGGCCCTGCTGGCGCTGGCCGCCGGCTGCGCGGCGGGCCGGCTCCGCGGACGCTGGCGGCCGGCCCTCTGGACTCTGCTGGTCGCCGGCGCCCTGGCGGGCGTCGTGGCGTGTGCGGCGTTCGGCGCCGGCGATATGGCCGTGACCTGCATCCAGTCGTTCCGGGACGCCCTGCGGGATGCCGCGTCGGTCTCGTTTACGCGCAGCGTCAGCCTGCCCGACGAAGCCCCGCTCACCCTCACGCTCGACCTGTCGCCCGCCTGGCTGGGCGGGTCCGGCCGGTTCTGCCTCCTGATCGCGGCTGGCGTGCTCGGGCTGGCGCTGCTGGCGGTTGGCGCGCGGAGGGGACGCGGCCCGGTCCTGCGCGCGGCGGGCTGGGCGCTGCTCCTGCTGGCGGCCGCCCAGTTGAGCGCCGGGCGCGCCGTCCTCATGGCGGCGCTGCTGGCGGGCCTGCCGGCGGCCGTGGCCGCGGTGCTGCTGGTCCGCGCCGTGCGCGCCGGACGCGCGCGGCACGACGCTCGGGCGCGCGAGCAGGCCGCCGAGCCGGCGCCGTTCGAGCCGGCGCCGCCGGGCGGAGCGCCGGATCCCGCCAACGGCGGGTTTGGGCGCCCGCCGCTGCTGCTCAGCCTGGCCGCGTTCGCCCTGGCCGCCGCCTGGGGCGCCGCCGCCGGGCCGCGCGCGGAGCCGGCCCGGCCGGCGTGCCCCGATCCCGTGATCGTCATGTCGCTCGACGCCGCGATTACCGGCCCGGGCTCCGGCCGCGACGCGGAATCGAGCGCCCAGGTCGTGCTGCGCCTGGAGATCGAGGCCGACCGGCCGGCTGCCGTGCGGGTCCTGCCCGCCGGCTGCGTCCTGACGGGCTTCCAGCCCGACGCCCCGCGCCACGTGTCGTTGCGCGCGAGCCCCGCCGGCTATGTGCTGGACGCGCGGCGCCGCGGGACGTGGTCGGCCACGCTTACCTTCTACGCGCCCGTCACGGAAAGCAACGGCGTGCGGCGGCTCCGGCTCGATCTCCCGGCCCGGCTCTGGAACCGGGCGCGGCTGTCCCTG
>CAZUYI010000081.1:0-9050 GCA_964624095.1 uncultured Verrucomicrobiota bacterium
GACACGCCCTCCGGCCCATCCATGGGATGAACAAGGGACCGGGCCGGGTCATCAACTCGCCGTATTCCGATCTGACGGCGTGGTGGGAGCCCTTGCGCATTCCCACCGCGCGGCTTCACGATACGCCCTATGACGGCAATCCGGATACGGTGGATATCCACTGCGTCTTTCCGGATTTCCACGCCGACCCCGAGAACCCGGCCAGCTACCGGTTCAAGCGCACGGACCACTATATCCAGGCCATTGTGGACGCGGGGGCCCGGGTGATCTATCGTCTGGGCGAGAGCATCGATCATTCAGCCGATCCGTCTTACATCGACCCCCCGGCGGATCCTGAGCGTTGGGCAAAAATATGCCTGGGGATCATCCGCCATTACAACGAGGGCTGGGCCGGCGGGTATCGGCATGGCATCCAGTATTGGGAGATATGGAACGAGCCGGAACAGCGCGGCCTGTGGCGCGGCACCCCAGCGCAGTATTGTGATCTGTACGAGGCGGCCGCCCGTGCCATCAAACGGCACGATCCCGGCCTCAAGGTGGGTGGACCGGGTTCCTCGGGATCGGCCACGCTGCAGCAGCGGTTCCTGGCCTGGTGCCGGGACCGCGAGATCCCGCTGGATTTCTATTCCACCCACGTGTATGGGTCGCTTCCGGCCTGGATGAAAAACTCGACGATTCGACAGATCCAGCAACTCCGCTCGTACGGGTTTGACCGCGCGGAATATCACCTGAATGAATGGCATTACTTCAAAGGCGACTGGGCGCGAATCAAGACGGATCCCCTGTATCGGAAACAGGTTTTCTCCCGCGCGAATGGGCCGGTCGGCGCCGCCTATGTCGCCTCGTCCTTGATCCTGCTTCAGGATACCGACGTGGCCATGACTAACTTTTATCACGGGGGCGCCGGGTCCGGATTTTCACTGTTTGATGCGTGGAATATGCCCTGGAAGACATATTATGCGTTCCTGGCCTTTGCCTGGCTGCTGGACATGCCGGAGCGGGTCGCCTGCGAGGTGCGCGGGTATCAGGTGGAAGCCGCCGCTGTCATGGACCGTGACCGGCGTGCGGCCATACTGGCGATCAGCAACTGCACCGACGAAGCGCATGACACGATGCGCGTCCAGTGGAAGCACGCGCCGTTTCCGGGTCCGTTCAGCATCGAACGTTACGTGGTGGACGCCTCCCATGATCTCGAGATGGTGGTGCGCCAGCGCGTGTCGGGCCCCGAGCCGTCGGTGACGGTCGAGTGCCCGGCGGGGTCCATCCAGGTGATAAAATGCTTCTGGAAATGACCGCCGATGGCCGATAAACTATACAAAGCGCATGAAGAGGAACGGACCGGAGTGCCCGCACGCCTCGCGGCGACGGGGCGCGTGATGCAAGGATACCGAATGATGGCGCGAATGCCGGAGGGTGTGACATGACCACGCCCATTCGACTGGCGCTTGTCGGGTACGGGTCTCCGCGCGGCAGATTCGGCTGCGGGCGCGGCGGCAACCTGTTCCGGATGGCCGTCGAGTCCTTCAAGGGCATTGTTCCGACGGCCGTCTGCGACCTGTCGCCGTCGGTGCTGGCGCATGCCCGTCGGACCTTCCCCGGTATCCGGACGTATCTCGATTTCGATCGCATGCTGTCGGACGCCGCCATGGACGCGGTGTTCATTGCCACGCCGGCCACCTGCCATGCCGGCTTCGCGGCCGCGGCGCTTGCCCGCGATATCCACGTCCTGTCCGAAATCCCGGCTGTAACCAGCATCGCCGAGGCCAGGCGGCTATGGGCGGCGCATCGAAAGAGCCGGGCGCTGTATATGGCCGGAGCGAACCCAAACTTCTGGGGATTTGTGGATGCCGCCGTCGAGTTGAAGCAGAGGGGCCTGTTGGGTGAGCCGGTGTACGTGGAAGCGTCCTATATCCACGATGTCCGCTCCTACTTCAAGCGCACGCCCTGGCGCGCGACCTACGAGCCGATCCGTTACTGCACGCATTCGCTCGGGCCGGTGCTGCGCCTGATCCGGGAAGACCTCGAGTGGGTGGCGTGTTTTGACACCGGCGGCCACATCCAAAACGCGCGCGGCCGGCATGATGTCATGGCGGCCCTGTTCCGCACGAAGTCCAACGTCGTCGTGCGGCTGGTGGTGTCGTTTATCAACAACTACGTGGGCGGCCAGCACGCCTACCGCGTCCTCACCACCAAGGGGTGTTTCGAGCGGACGCCGTCCTATCAAACGGCCCGCCGGGAATCGGCGGAAGGGCCGCGGACCTTGTTTTATTCGCAAGACCTGAAGGTCATGAAGCAATGGATCGAATTGCCGGTGGCGGAAATGCCACCGGCCCTCGCCTCGAATCCGAAGGCCGGCGGACATGGCGGAGCGGATTATGCCGTGGTGCAAGGGTTCTTCGAGGCCATCCGCCGGCGCCGGCCGTCTCCCGTGAGTCTGCGCGAGAGCCTTCGCATGGCGTTGCCGGGCATCTATGCCGCCGAGTCTGCCCGGCGCGGAGGGCACCTGGTGCGGATTCGCTATCCCTGGCAATGCGCGGAGCGGCGCGCACACGGACGAGGGTGATCCCATGACGCGATGGCTTCTATTCCGGATGCTCGCGGCCGGGCTGGCCGTCATGGAGGCCGCCTGTGCCGCCGAGAGCCCGACGGCGCGGGAGATCGTGCCGGATCTCGTCCGGAACGGAAATTTCAGCGGGCGCTATTTCCCGACCACGCGGCCCGGCCCTGATGGGCCGTTCAAGCTGCGCGTCTGGGATTTGGACGATCCGGCCGGCCGTGTCCGAGATCTGATTCCCGAGAAAGGCTATGTATTCCAGTTCGAAAACGATGCGCTGCGGCTTGTGTTCGAGCCGGGCAACCGCGAGGTCTCGCTCACGCAAACGACGCCACGCGACATGCTGGCCGCGTATCGCGTGTCGGCCCGGATTCGGCTGGTGCGCGGCGCGCCCGTCACGCTGCGCGCCGACTGGCTGCCCGAGGCGCCGGGCGAGCCGCCGTCCGCCCACTGCGCGGAACCGGGCCAATGGCGCGACCTCTCGGTCACGTTCTCGTTGCCGGCCGCGGCGGAGTGTATCCGGGTGAGCCTGGGCGTGCCCGCGACGGCCGACGACGTAACGGAGGTGCTCGTCGAACGCGTCTGCTTGTGGCCCATCCCGGGATCGTCGGCGGGACCCGGAGCGCGCCCGCTTGCCGTCGCCGGCCCGACGGGCAGTGTTCCGCTGGAGCGCCTCTACGTGGCGCCGGACCCGACGCCGCGGGAAGCCGAGGCGGCGTTCGATCTGCGGCGCGAACTCCACGCGCTGGCCGGGCTCACCCTGCCCGTGCTGCTGCTGCCCGAACGCCAAGAGGATCGGGTTCCCGCCGGCAGTGTGTGGCTGGGCCGCGCGGCGGCCGCCGCCGGCGCCCTGTGTCCCGGCCGGCCGCTGGATGCCGTTCGGCCCGGAGGCTATAGGCTCCAGGTGACCAACCATACGGTCCTCATTCACGCCCACGATGATCGTGGCGCCATGGCCGGCGCCTGGCGACTGCTGGAGCGCGTGGGCGTCCGATATTATGCGCCAACCGTGGTCACGCGCTCCCCGCCGGATCGGCTCGTGCTCGAGGTGATGGACGAGACGCGGAACCCGACGTTCGAGTTCTCGACCGTCTTGCACGCGGAGTGGTCCGGGGCCGATGTGCGTCGCCTGGGCTTTACTGAATTGAACGGCATCATGGGCGATCCGCGCGAATTCAACGAACGCGCCGCGTGGTGTCACACGGCCAACTACCTGGTGCCCTATGCCCGTTATCACGAGGCGCATCCGGAGTATTTTGCCATGGATCAGGAGGGCCGGCGCCTGACTCGCCGGCCCGGCCAGAGCTGGCACGCGTTTGAAACGCATTTGTGTCTGTCCAATCCGGAGGTCAGGCGCCTCGCGGCGGAACAGGTCCTTCAGTGGATCGAGCGGCAACCGGACAGGCTCTGCTATGTGGTGAGCCCGGGCGACGGCATGGAGTGGTGTCAGTGCCCCGCGTGTCGGGCGCTCGACCCGGAACCCGGCCATTACACGGATCGGAACCTGGAGTTTGTCAACTCTATCGCCCGCGCCGTGGCGGCTCGCTATCCGGACAAGCGTATTCTGACCCTGGCCTATACGGCGGCGACCGAACGGCCCCCCGTACGCGTGGAGCCGGAGCCCAATGTGGGCATTTTGTACTGCACGTGGACCTGGTGCCGTACGCACGGGTTGTGCCAGCGGAACCTGAAAAAAGCGCCTCAACTCGTCGAGTGGCTGCGCCGCTATCCGGGTCGGATCTATGTCTTCGATTATCCCAAGAACGTGTATGCCTTGGCGGATCGGGCCCGTTACTTCGCGGACCTGGGCATTCGCGGGATTCATTATTGCGGATTCGATTTCGAGTTCCCAGACCTGCAGGCCTGGCTGGCTTCCCGGCTGGCCTGGGACCGCCGCCTGAATGTCGAGTCGGCCATTGACGAGTTCATGGGCGCGTATTATGGAGCCGCCGCCGAGCCGATGCGCCAGTATTTCAACTGGCTGCAGGCCGCCTATTTCAGGTCCTTCCCGCACCGGGACGGCGAACTGGGGCGGCTGATCGGCTTGAAGCCGGCGGATCGGTCCATTCTCGATCTGGAGGAAGCCGACCGTGCGCACGCGTGGATTCGGCAGGCCCTGGAGCGGGTCTCGGACGATCCGGATTGCACCCGGCGGATCCAGGCCGAACAATACCGCCTCCTGATAGCCGACCTGAACGTGCGCAACAGGGCAGGGTGTCAAACGGACTCTGACCGGGCGGCGTACGCGGAGCGGTTAACGGCCTTTTTGCGGCTGGCCCGTCAGCGCCATGCCCCAACGGTGTTTTACAATACCGCGATGACCGAGTGGCTGGCGGAAACCGCGCAGCTCGTCTTGGCGCCGGGCGGCGTCGCCTGGCAACGGGATCCGCGCCTGGACGCCTTCCTGGCAGACCCGATGTCCCATCTCGCTCGAGAGGAACGGTTCCAGAAGAAAATACCCGCCGGATGGGCGCTGGACGTGGCGGGATTTCAAGGCGGGGAGGGTCCGCGCATGTATGCCAACCAGTGCCCCGGCCGGCTGGCGGTCTGGGTCCAGCGGGCCGGTTCGCCCCGGTCCAAAATGAGCATGGCGTTCTATTTGGACACGGCGCCTCGCGGCGCCGCGCGCCTGACGCTGGAAGGCCAGGACGACGACGCGCCGGACCGTTCGACGATCGAGATCCTCATCAACCATATGGCGATTTTCCGCGGTGAAAACCAGTTTGCGGAACGGAACTGGTCCACCCAGTCCTTTGCGATCCCAGCGGGAACGTTGACCCAGGGCCGGAATATGCTCGAAATCATCAACCTCACGACGGAACGCGGCGATCGGCGGGATGCGCTCAATGCCGACAAGCACCTCGAAGACGCCGGCAAGCAGGACGCGAGTTATTCCTGGGGTTGGTGTATGCTGTCGGGCGCCGCTATCGAAGGTCTCGAATAGCCCTTGGAACGCGGCGACGGATGTTCGGGCGCGGGTTCAGCAGGGGGCAACGGTCAGTCTATCGGGAGGTGCATCATGAGTGTCTATGTACGCGGCGATGAACACGGCGGTGGACATGGGAACGGCCGGCCCGACAGGAGATGTGTCATGCGTGCATGCCTCAAGACGCTCGGAAGGAATGGCGGCGCAGCGATCATCGCCATCTTGATGTTCGGCCGAGCGGCGGACGCAGCGACCTACTATGTCGTGCCAACGGGCGACGACGGCTATAGCGGAGGCAGTTGGACGCAGGCGTTTGCCTCGATCAACCGCGCGGTCTCCGCGGCTGGCGCCGACGTCGTGCTCATCACCAACGGCGCGACGTATGTGCTGACCAATAGGATTGCCGTATCCAGCGCCGTGACCATCCGGAGCTGGAAAGGTCCCGATGGCGACACGGATCGCCTCGGCACAATCATTGACGGGAACGCGTCGTTTGGCTGTTTTGACATCCAAAGCGCGGGCGTCGTTCTGGACGGATTGACCCTGACCAACGGACGCGCCGCGAACGGCGGAGGCGTCTATTCCATTAAGGCATGCACCATTACCAACTGCTGGATCGTCGGCAACTCCGCGACTTCGGCGGGTGGCGGACTCTATGCGTCGGCGGGCCTCACGGTTCAGAACTGCTGGATTACGGCCAACACGGCCAGCACTTCTGGCGGGGGCTACTACATGCGGTCTACGACGAAGCTGCTGGCCTGTGACATCAGCCGCAACCGCGGCCAGTCCGGCGGTGGACTCTATGCTTACGATGGCAACGCACAGATACGAGAGTGCACGATCAACGCCAACACGGCGACAGCCGAAGGCGGCGGCTTGGTTCTGCGCGCCAACAGTCCAGTCCTCGCGGACAGCGAGATTGTCAGCAACGTCGCCGGGACACTGGCGGGCGGACTGCACACGATAAACACGCCGGTTGCCGCCCGGATCAGCAACTGCCTCTTTCAGGCCAACCAATCAACCGCCGACCATGCGGGCGGCGTGTACCTGGTGGGCGGCTCGGAAATGGGCCACTGCAGGATCGTCGGCAATACGGCAGCGTATTATGGCGGCGGCCTCGTTGCCGGGAATACCACGGTCATCCGAAATTGTCTCGTGGCAGGGAACCGCGCCAACTCGGTTCGGGGCGCCGGGATGTACTTGCAAGACACCGCCAGCATTGAAAGCTGCACGGTTGTTGATAATTTCATGAACAGCGCCTCTACCTTGGTTCTCGGGGCGGGCATCTGTATGTATTCGCCCGACAATGCCATGACCAACTGCGTTGTATGGTCCAACCGCTGGGGACGGACGGATACAACATACGAACACCAGCGCGATATCGGCGTCTATGTCACGGCGACCACCAACCGGATATACTACACCAGTTCGTCGCGCGAAATTGAGAACGGCCAGGGCAACATCGCTCAAGAACCCGTCTTCGCCGGATTTGCCGCCGGCAATTACCGCCTGGCGTCCGGGTCGCCCGGTCTGAATGCAGGCACGAACCAACCGTGGATGTTCGAGGAGCACGCCGCCGACCTCGACGGGCGGCGGCGGATTGACCGGGTCTTTAAACAGGTTGACATGGGCGCATTCGAGTATCTGCCTGGCGCCTCGATCGTCACGATCCGATGATCGTTGCGGATGCCCGGGGAACTCCGGCCGACGCCGGAAACGGACGCGCGGCACGAAGAGGAAATCGCGATGATGCGGCATGCCATGCTGGTGGCGGCCGCCGCCCTGCGGCTGGCCGCGGACGCGCGCGCCCTGGAGCCCGTCCCGTGGGAACTGGTGCCTAATGGCGACTTTTCGATCGGCTATCCCTTGAATCCGCAGGTGAGCGGCGCCACCCGATTTCAGGGCTGGTTTGTGTCTGCGCCGCCCGTGCCTGGGCAGACCGGCCTGACGTACGCCTTGACGCAGGAGACCGGGCTGCTGGCCATCACCCGCCGGGCGCCGGAGACGCGCCTGGCGGTCTTCCGCGGATCCGTCGGGCTGGATGCGACCGACACCTACCGCCTGTCCGTGCAACTCCGTCAGACGGGTGGGACGAACGCCCGGCTGGAGGTGAGCGGGGCCGGTGTCTATCCCGTTCCGACGGGAGACGGCTGGCAGACGATGACCCAGACGCTCACATTCTCCGACACGCCCGAGGCGCCGGCGATCAGACGATCTACCGGGCTGCGGTTCGTGCCGCCGGATACGGTGGGGGGGACATTGGCGATTCGGTCCGTATCCCTGCAGCCGGTCCTGCCGGACGCAATCCGGCCGCGGGACAAGACGGTCCTGATCGAGACGGAGTCGGGCCCGGCGGCGCTGGAGGCCATTTTCGTGCGGCGCGACGCCAGTCCGGGCGATCGGCTGGCCGCCCATGACCTGCGCCTGGCCCTGTACTGGTATGCCGGGTACAGCGTTCCGGTCTTCGTGTGGGATCCGGACGCGGCGTCGGCGCGGCGCGGCGTGTTCATCGGCGGCGCGGCGCTGGACCGGGGCCTGCTCCGCCCCGAGGACCTCGAGGAGCTCGGGCTCTGCGGGTATGCGCGGCGCGGCGTCGGCGGACAGCTCGGCCTCTGCGGGGCCGGCCCGGCCGGGACCGTGTGCGCGGCGGCGGCCCTGGCCGAGGAGCTGGGCATTCACCTCTTGGCCCGGAACGAGCATCATATCCCGTACCGGGACGAGGTGGCCGTACCCGGGAGCGAATCGGTCCTTATCCGCGCCGGCTTTTGGCGCAAGACGCCGGCCTTTGCCTACACGCTCTGGCATGGCGGGCCGGACCGCATGGGTACGCCGTGGGGCCTGGCCTGGCCGGCCGCGTTTATGGGCAACTCGGCGGAAATGGGCGCCGGGTGCGCGCACCGCGCGCATAACGCCGATTACCTCGTGCCGTTCGAGGCCTACGGCCAAACGCACCCGGAGTATTTTGCGATGAACGCGCGCGGCGAGCGCCTGTGCATCGTGCCCGGCCAGCGCTTCGACGTGCACCTGTGCACGTCCAACCCCGACGTCCAGCGGATCGCCGCTGAGCGGCTGCTCCAGTGGATGGAACGGCAGCGCGAGCGCGTCTTCTTCCCCTGCACACCAGGCGACGGGACCGGCTATTGCCAGTGCCCGGCCTGCCGCGCGCTCGATCCGGACCCGGCCTCGGGCTCGAAAACCGACCGCGCCCTGGTGTTCGTGAACGGCCTGGCGCGCGCCGCAGCGGCCCGATTCCCGGACAAGCGGGTCTGCCTGCTTGCCTATACCGACCAGACCGAGGCGCCGCCCGTCCGCGAACGGCCCGAGCCGAACGTGGATGTCCTCTACTGCCTCTGGGCCACCGATTGGCCCTGCAAGCAGCATGCGTTGTGCCGGCACAACCGGAAGGGCATGGGCCACCTCGAAGGCTGGCTGAGCCTGATGCCCGGCCGCGTCCATGTCTTTGACTATCCCAACTATACCGTCGCGGATGCCGAGCGGCTGCGCGCGTTTCATCGGCAGGGCGTTGTCGGCGTGCAGCACTGCGGGTTCAGCGGCATGTTTTCCGATCTG
>CAZUYI010000082.1:0-9004 GCA_964624095.1 uncultured Verrucomicrobiota bacterium
TCAGGAACGGGAAACTGATCCCGGCGAAATTCGAGCCGCCCCCGACGCACCCGATGACCGCGTCCGGGTAGTCGCCGACCAGCTTGAACTGCTTCTGGGCTTCCAGTCCGATAACCGTCTGGTGCAGCAGCACGTGGTTGAGCACGCTGCCCAGCGAATAGCGGGTATCTTTGGACGTCACGGCATCCTCGATGGCCTCGCTGATCGCGATGGCCAGGCTGCCGGGCGTGTCGGGCATCTGCTCCAGGACCGCGCGCCCGGCCTTCGTCCGGGTGCTGGGGCTGGCCGTGCAGTCCGCGCCCCAGACGCGCATCATCATCTTGCGGAACGGCTTCTGTTCGAAACTGATCCGCACCATGTACACCTGGCAGGCCAGGTCGAACAGCTTGCAGGCCATGGCCAGCGCGCTGCCCCACTGCCCGGCGCCGGTTTCCGTGGTCAGGCGCTTGATCCCGAACGCCTTGTTGTAATAGGCCTGGGCAATGGCCGTGTTGGCCTTGTGGCTGCCGGCCGGCGAGACGCCTTCGTTCTTGTAGTAGATTTTGGCCGGCGTCTTCAACGCCTTCTCGAAGGCATACGCCCGGCAGAGCGGGCTTGGCCGGTACAGGAGCAGTTTCTCGATCACCGGCTCCGGAATGTCAATCCAGCGCTGCGTGCTCACTTCCTGCTCGATCAGGTTCATCGGGAACACCGGCGCCAGCGCCTCGGGCCCGATCGGCTTCCCGTCCTTGTCCACCGGCGGCGGCAGCGGGTGCGGCAGGTCCGCCTGGATGTTGTACCACTGCCGCGGCATGTCCTGCTCGCTCAACGTGACCTTGACTACTCCGCTCATGGGCTCTCCTTTCCGGGTGGGGTTGACGCATGCGGCGTCGGGCCGGCGCTCGCTTCCCGCGCGGCGCGCACCAGCCGCCGGAAGCGCGGGCGCCGCTTCAGTTCGCGCGAGCCGCGGGTGATTTTGCAGAGGCTGATGCCCAGGTCGCCGGCGATCTCGCGCTGGTGTTCGCCCGCCTCCAGCCGGCGCACCAGCTCCCAGCGCAGCACCAGCCGCGCCCGCTCGGACGGGGTCAGCAGCGCCTGCAGCAGTTCCCGCAGGTCGGCCGCGCCCCGCGCGGCCGCCAACACCGCCTCCAGTTCCCGCTCCGCCCGCATGGCCCGGCCTCCGCCTGTGTTTCTATGCAAAGAATCGCAAGCATAGCCCGGCGGCGCCGCATGGCAAGTTTTTTTTGCGCGTGGGTTGCGGCGCGGGGCGTGGTGCGCCGGACCGGCTCCCACCGCGTGCGGCGTTCGCCGGGCAAGGAACGGCCGCCTCGCGTTCGCAGGAAGGGCTTGCCTGATGCGGCCGGGCGGATACACTGTGTCCTGCAAACCCCTCTGGCTGGAGTGCCCATGGCGGAATCGGGCGAACCGACGTTCAGGTACCAAACGCCGCCACCCGAACTGGCGGCCATCGCCGAGGTTCCCGGGCTGCCCGCGTTCCAACCCGGCCCGGGCGGTGCGCATGTGCTCGTGCTCCAGCCGGAAGGCCTGGTCCCGCTGGCCGATCTCGCCCGGCCCTCGCACCGGCTCGCGGGGCTGCGGTTCGACCCGCGGACGCTGGCTACCGAACGCCGCGTGCGGTACACTGGCCTGTCGTTCGTCGACACGTCAAACGGGGCCCGGCGCGACGTGGAAGGAATTCCTGCCGGGGCGCGCGCCAGTTGGGTCTCATGGGCTCCGGACGGCTCCGCAGTGGCGTTTGTGGCGGAGCAGGACAACCGGCTGACCCTGTGGGCGGCGGCCGTGAATGACGCCCGGGCCCGGTGCGTCGCGGACCGGCGTCTGAATGCCGTCGCCGGACAGCCCTACCGCTGGCTGCCGGACAGCCGGGGATTCCTCTGCTGCCTGGCGCCGGACCGGGCTGCCCCGTCCCGGCCCGATTCCGGCGTGCCCGGGAGCCCGATCGTGGAGGAGCATGGCGGGGGATGTCCCGCGCCGGCCCGCACCAACCCCGACCTGTTGCGCGACGCCGCGGACGACGCGCTCTTCGAACACTACCTCACGTCGGAGTTGGCAGGCATTTCGCGCGACGGCTCTGTCACCCGGCTCGGCCTATCGGGCGGCATCATTGCCGCCGTGCCGTCGCCGGACGCGCGATTCCTGCTGGTGCAGACGATCCACCGCCCCTACTCGCACCAAGTTCCCTACACTCGTTTTCCCTCCCGCGTCGAAATCCTCGATGCGCAGGGCCAGCTCGTGGCCGGCGTCGCCGACATGCCCCTGGCCGAAGCCGCCGCGCTGGGCGCCGACGCGGTCCGTCCCGGGCCGCGGGCCTTTGAATGGAGACCGGACCGGCCGGCGACGCTGGCATGGATCGAGGCGCTCGACGGCGGAGTTCCTGCCGCTCAGGCCGCGCAGCGCGACCGGATCCTTATGTGGGACGCGCCCTTCCGGGCCCCGCCGGAGGAACTGGCCCGGTTTGAATTCCGATGCGACCGCGTTCTATGGGGAGACGATCGGGTCACGCTGGCCCGGGAAGCGTGGCACAAGACGCGAATGGTCCGCATCTGGCGCCTCGCCCCGGGAACGCCGGGAACACCGCCGAGCCTGTTGCGCTCCTACCGGCAGCAGGACCGCTACGGCGATCCCGGCTCTCCGGTCATGGTGGATTCGGAACGGGGAGGGCGGGTGCTCGCCCGCGAGCGGGCCACGAAGGCGCTGTTGTTTGCCGGCGCCGGCGCCGGGCCGGACGGGGACCGCCCCTTTGTGGACGCCATCGATCCGGAAACCGGACATGCCCGCCGCCTGTGGCGGTCCCGGAGCACCTGCTACGAGGCGCCGCGGGCGGTTATGGACGGTCGGCGCCTGTTCTTCACGCGGGAGACGGCGGCCGATCCGCCGGACCTCTTTATCGGGTCGCTCGGCCGTGGAACCGAACGCCGGCTGACGACGACGGCGAACCCCTTCCCCGCCCTTGCGCATGCCCGCAAGGAACTCATCCGGTACCGGCGCGCCGACGGCGTGAACCTCACGGCCACGCTCTATCTTCCCCCGGGGAAAACGGAAGCGGACGGGCCGTTCCCGACGTTGCTGTGGGCCTACCCCAACGAGTTCAAGGACGCGGACAGCGCCGGGCAGATCAAGGATTCGCCCCATCGGTTTTCCCGCCTCGACTGGCAGTCGCCGCTGGCCTGGTTGCTGCGCGGATACGCCGTCCTCGACCGGCCGGACATGCCGATCATCGGGACCGGCGACACGGAGCCCAACGACACGTACGTCGAGCAGCTCGTTGCCTCGGCGGAGGCGGCGGTGGACGAACTGGTCCGGCGAGGCGTCAGCGACCGTACCCGCATCGCGGTTGGGGGCCATTCCTACGGCGGCTTCATGGCCGCCAACCTGCTGGCTCACACGCGCCTGTTCCGCGCCGGCATCGCGCGCAGCGGAGCCTATAACCGGACGCTGACGCCCTTCACGTTCCAAAACGAGGAGCGGACCCTGTGGCAGGCGCGCGACGTCTATCTCCGCATGTCGCCCTTCCTGCAGGCCGACCGCATCCGTGACCCGTTGCTGCTGATTCACGGGGTATCGGATGAGAACGAAGGCACGTTCCCCATGCAGAGCGAACGCCTGTACCAGGCCCTCAAGGGGCTGGGGTCTCCCGCGCGCCTGGTGCTGCTGCCCCTCGAGGGGCATGGCTACCGGGCGCGGGAATCGGTCTTACACGTTCTCTGGGAGACGGACCGCTGGCTCTCCCGGCATCTTTCGGAACAGGCGGCGCCGCCTCGCACGGGCCAGTCCCCGATGCAGGCGAGCGCGAGCCGGCCCCGTGCCGGAAGCATCTGATACCGCGTCGATGGAAAGGAATTCCCGATGACGTCACGATCACGGACGGCGCTTCTCCCCACGATCCCCGAGCGCATCGCGGAGCTGGCGCGCCGCCACGTCCCGACGCGGCTCGCGCGCGAGGACCTGGACCGGCCGCCGGACCCCGCGATCCGCGTCAGCGGCGAGCTCCCGGCCCGCCGGCTGACGCTGGTCGAGGGCGGGCAGGACGTCAGCCAGTGCATTATCCTCGATTTCGAGCAGCAGGTCGGCTCCGCGGCGTTGCGCATGGCGGGAGTGGCGGGGGTGGCCACGCCACCCGAGCACCGGTTCAAGGGACATTGCCGGCGCCTGATGGAAGGCATGCTGCGCTGGATGCGGCGCGAAGGCTACGCGGTGTCGCTGCTCTACGGCATTCGCGGATTTTATCCACGGTTCGGATACGCTGAAGCCTTTCCGGACGTGACCTGGACGATGGCCGTGCGCGACGCCGAGCGGGCGGCGGGCCCCGGCTACGCGTTCGTGCCGTTCGATCCGGACCGGCACCGGCGCGCGGCGCTGCGGATGTACCATGCGAATCACGCGGGCCGGACGGGATTTATCCGGCGCTCCGAACGGACCTGGCCGGCCTTCAGCCGCGCGCTGAATCCCGCCTCGCGGTTCCCGGCCAAGGTGGCGCTGGATGAAGGGGGCCGCCCGGCGGGCTACATTGTCTACGACACGGTCAACGAGACGACCGTCGTCGAGGCGGGCTTCACGACGCGCCGCGTGTTCCCGGCCCTCCTCCGAGACGCCTTCGAGCAGGCCTGGTCGCGCCGGTTCGAAACGATCCGCTTCATCCTGGACGAGCAGGACGCCCTGATGCGCTACGCGCGCCCGTTCGGGCTCGCCCAGGAGGTCCGCACCCGCGCCGACGGCGGGGCCATGGTCCGGATGATTTCCGTGCCCGCGGCCTTGCGGGCGCTCGCCCCCGTGCTGGCCGGCCGGGTGTCCGGCCGCGGCCGCCTCGCGATCCGCACGAACCTCGACAGCGCCGGCCTGGCCTGGCGCGACGGCCGGCTGCAGGTCGAGCCGGCGCGGCCCGGCGTCCGGGCGGTGTCCCTGCCCCAGTGGGCGTTGGCTCAACTCGTGTACGGCTATGCCGGCGCCGATGAACTCTACGAGGCGCGGATCCTCCGCGGATCCGCCGCGGCGCGGGACCACCTGGCGGCGTTGTTTCCGCCCGGCCCCCATTTCTGCTGCCGCACGGACCGGTTCTGAGCGCGTGGCCTAGAGAATCCGACCCGCCCGGCGCCCGGTCAGCCGCCCGTTCGCGACGGTCGGCACGCCGTTCACCAGCACCCACTCGATGCCTTCGGCCAGCTGGCGCGAGCAGGCATAGGTGGCGCGGTCGCGCACGGTCGCCGGATCGAACACCACGACGTCGGCGAAGGCGCCGCGGGCCAGCGTGCCGCGGCCGGCCAGCCGGAACTGGGCGGCGGGCAAGGCGGTCATTTTCCGGACCGCCTCGGGCAGGGGCACGGTGCGGCCGTCAAGCGCGGCGCGCAGGAAGCGGGGAAAGCTGCCGAAGGCCCGGGGATGCGGGTAATCGCGGCTCAAGGGACCGTCGAGGGCGCGGATCGAGGCATCCGAGCCGATCATCACGTCGGGCTCCGCGAGGATGGCCCACAGGTTGGCTTCGTTCATGCCGAAGAAGAAGGCGCTGGTCTTGAGCTCGTCGCTCTCGATCAGGCGCAGGGCGGCGTCCACCGGATCGAGCCCGAGGGCGCCGGCCACCTCGGTCAGCGGCTGGCCATGAAACCTCGGCTCGGCCGTGGATCCCACCGTCACGGTCTTCCAGTAGGACGGCGGCCGGGCGGCATCCACGTCGGCCCGGATTCGCGCGCGAAGCGCCGGGTCGCGCAGCCGGGCCAGGATGGCCTCGGCGCCGCCGCCCTTGGCCCAGGTCGGCAGGACCACGTCGAGATCGGTGCTCGAGGCGGTGTACGGGTAGCGGTCGGCGGCCACCTCGATCCCCTCGTCGCGGGCCCGGCGCAGGCGTTCGAGCGCTTCGCCGAGGCGGGGCCAGGCGGCGGGCCCCTGCGTCTTGAGGTGCGAGATCTGGATGCGCGCGCCCGAGTCGCGCGCCACGGCCAGGATCTCGTCAATCGCCTCGATCAGGCCGGGCCCCTCGTTGCGCATGTGGCTCGCGTAGAGGCCGCCGCGCCGCGCCGCGACCCGGGCCAGCGCCGTGATTTCGTCCGGCCCGGCAAACAAACCCGGGGGATAGATCAGGCCCGTGCTGAACCCGCGCGCGCCTTCGTCGAAACACTGGTCGAGCAGCCGGACCATGGCCGCCTGTTCCTCCGGCCGCGCGGGACGCGGCTCGTGGCCCATGACCCACTTGCGCAGCATGCCATGCCCGGCCAGCATCACGACATTGGGCGCCGGAGTCACGCCGGCAACCCGTTGCCGATACTCGCCCATCGTGCGCCATGGGGCGGGGTACTCGTATGCGCGCCAGTCGGACGACAGGTGGCCCGGGTCGGCCAGCGGCGCCGCGCTGCACCCGCAGTTGCCAACGACTTCCGTCGTCACGCCCTGCGCGAGCTTGCTCGGCGCCGAGGGCTCGATCAGCAGGAAGGCGTCCGAATGCGAATGGACATCCACGAAGCCCGGGACGACGCAGCGGCCCCCGGCTTGCACGACCGTCCGGGCCTCGGCCCGGCTCAGGTCGCCAAGCGCCGCGATGCGGTCGCCCTCCACCCCCACATCCAGCCGCGCCGCCGCGGCGCCCGTTCCGTCCAGCAGGGACCCGCCAACAATTTTACAGTCCAGCATGGTATGTTCCTCGGTGCGCCATGAGGCCCGCGGTCAGGAGGCCGGGGCGCCCGGCAGCGCGGACCCGGCTTCGCCGCCCGGCGCGCGGGCGGCGAGCAGCGCCATGACCTCGGCCTGGACCGGCCCGAGTTGGTCGAGGCTCAGTTGCGGATCCACGATGATAAAGGTGTCGCCGGTCTTCCGGTGCTCGTACACGCGAAGCAACGCGCCATCCTCCCGCGCGCGCGCCTCGCGCTCGACGAGCAGCCGGCGCCGTTCGAGCATGACCGCCAGCACAAACAGCGCGTTGGCATTGGCCGGGTCGCCGGCCGAGGCCAGGGCCCGCAGCAGCGATTCGACGGTTTCCTTCTTGAGCGGTTCCGGCGGGGGGGGCGGCGGCGCCTCGTAGACGCCGCGCCAGATGCTGATCGCACCGGGCAGCCGGTCCGATTCCTGCCAGCAGGGGGTGCAGCAATCGAACCGCTCGTAGCGCCCGGCGTCGAACGTGAGCCGGGACATGTATTCCTGGCCGTCGGCAAAGGCCGCCCGGCAGCGGACACAGGTCGAACTGCGAGCCTTGATGTTCCAGTCCTGGGTGATCATGACGGGCTCGGACGTCAGCGGGCATCCTTCAGCAGGGGCCGGCATTCGCGGACATAGAGCAACCCCGAGACCACCGTCAGGACGGTCACCAGGGCGGACAGCCAGAAGGTGAGGTAGCTGAACCAGCGGTCCATGGAGCAGGCCCGGACGGCATCGAGGGAGTCCCTGGACAGCAGGAGCGGAAGCAGTTCGTCGCGCAGGGCGATCCCGGCCAGGATCAGCGTGATCACCACCATCTGCCAGGCGGTCTTGTGCTTACCCCAGCGGCCGGCGGGAATGACCCGGCCGCGGGTGGCGGCCAGCAGGCGCAGACCAGTCACCATGAATTCGCGCGCCATGATCACGATCACGATCCAGGCGGGCACGATCTGGTTCATGGCGGTGAAGCTGATGAACGCGGCCCCGATGAGCAGCTTGTCCACCAGCGGGTCCATGAGCTGGCCGAAGACCGTGACCGTGCCGCGGCGGCGGGCCAGCCGCCCGTCCCAAAAGTCGGTGGCGGCGGCCGCCAGGAACACGACGAGCCCGGCCGTTTTGCCATAGGGGATCGGCACCGTCAGGCACAGCGCCATCACGAACGACAGCCCGAGCCGGCTCAGCGTCAACTGGTTGGACAGGTTCATACCACATCCCGGGCCGCGGGCCGGCCGGCGCGGGTCAGGGCGCCAGTTCCGCCCGCAGGTCGTAGCCGGCGGCCGCCGTGTAGCGGGCATTCACAAAGCGGCCCGGTTTCACGCGCGAAGCGGGCGCGGCCAGCCAGACCACCCCGTCCACCTCCGGGGCCTGCCCGGCCGACCGCGCCAGCCAGGCGCCCCGGCGGCAGTCGAACCGCTCGACCAGCAGCACGTCCGCCTGCCCGCGCCGCGCCGCGCCGGCCGCGGCCACCCGGCGCCGCTGCGCGCAGAGGAGCTTCCGGCGCCGCGCCTCGGCCAGGCTCGCCGGGACGGTGTGGCGCAACCGGGCGGCCGGCGTACCCTCTTCCCGCGAGTAACAAAAGACTGCCAGGTGATCAAACCGGATTTCATCGAGAAAGGCCAGCAAATTCGAGAAGCGCCGCCCGGTTTCGCCCGGGAACCCTGTCAGGCAGGTCGTGCGCAGCGCGACGCCCGGCAGCGCGGCGCGGACGCGGCCAAACAGGGCGCGCAACCCGGCCGCCGTATCGGGCCGGCCCATCGCCCGCAGGAGCGCGTCGTCGGCATGCTGGATGGGCAGGTCGAGGTAGCGGCAGACCTGGGGAGTGTCGGCCATGGCGTCGAGGAGCGCGGGCGAGACATGGGCGGGATACCCGTAGAGCAGGCGAATCCAGAACCGGCCGCCGATCCGGCCCAGCGCGCGCAGGAGCGCCGGCAGGTTCGTGCGGGCTCCGCGGTCGCAGCCGTACCGGGTCGTATCCTGAGCGATCAGGATCAGCTCCCGGATTCCGCGCGCGAGCAGCGACTCGGCTTCCGCCACGATCCGGCCGATGGGACGCGAGCGGTACCGCCCCCGAATGGCTGGAATGGCGCAGAAGGTGCAGGCGTGATGGCAGCCCTCGGCGATCTTCAGGTAGGCGTACGGCCCGCCGGTAAAGACCGGGCGGTTGGGCGGCGGCTCGATCACGGCGCAGGCCCGCGCCGGCACGGCGGTCACGGGGTGGGCCCCGGCCAGCACGCGCCGCACGATCCCCGGGATGCGCGGCGCCGCATCCAGCCCGACGAAAGCATTGCCATCCGGTTCGGCTCCAAGGCGCCGGGCCAGGCGATCGCCATCCGCCCGGTGAAAATGGAGTTCGACTACGGCGCCGCCTTCGGCGCCGAGCCGCCGG
>CAZUYI010000083.1:0-8957 GCA_964624095.1 uncultured Verrucomicrobiota bacterium
GTCCCCATCGTAATCGGCCGGGACGGGGAGCGCGCCCGGGGCGCCCTTGTCCGTCACCCGCACTTCGGCATAGCCGGAGCCCGACGGCCATACGAGCCAGTCGCCCTGGACCTCGCCGTACACGGCGGGATCCTCGAACCGGTCGCCGTCGTAGTCGGCCGGCACAGGCCGATAGCCGGGGCCGCCCCTGTCGGTGACCTCGATGACCTGGCCGCCGGCGAACGACGGCCACACGCGCCAGCGGCCCACGGCCTCCTCATACACCGCGAGGTCGGCCCGCCCATCGCGGTCATAATCACCCGGGACCGGCTGGCACGCCGTGCCGCCGGCGTCGGCAACCACGCGAGCGGCGTACGCATCTCCCGACAAACGGATGCGCCAGACGCCGCCGGAGGCCTCATAGACCGCCGGGTCGGCCAGGCCGTCCCCGTCGTAGTCGTCGCAGACCCGGACGCAGCCGGGTCCGCCCATGGGAACGCGTTGCGTCGGCTGGTACTGCATACCAGAAAGGATAACCCGGCTGAGTCCTGCCTCGGCGTTGTAGGTGATGGGGTCGGCCAGCCGGTCCCCGTCGTAATCGTCCCGCGCGGCGCGGGCGGCGCGGCGCCAGCCGGCGGCCACGGTGTCGAAAAACATGGATCCCGCGGGATATAGAACGCGTACGCCGTAATAATACGGGGTGCAGGCAAGCGTCGCGACGTCGTCGTACGCGGGCTGCGTCGTTGTGGCGAGCCAGACGACATCCGTGTAGGCCGGGGATGCGGCGCGCCAGAGTTCGTAGCCCTCGGCCCGGTCCTGGGGCGTCCACCCCACGGCGATCCGGTCTTCGTAGTCGCCCGCGCTGGCCCAGACCGAACCCGCGGGTGCGCGGTAGGTCCAGCCGGTTGCCCCGCCGCCCAGGCAACTGTTGCCATAGCCGGTGCGGGCCCGAATCCAATAGGAATAGGCGCTCCAAGGCTCGACCTCGGCGTCGGCATACCGGTTGCTGGCGACCAGCGCCAGCGGGGCGGCGTCGGCCATGCGCGGCGACGCGGCGCGCCATACCTCGTAGGCCAGCGCCCCGGGCGGCTCCGACCAGGCGAGGGCGACGGCGTCGGAGGCGATGCCCATGCCGATATCGAGGATTTCCGGCGCGAGCAGGGGCGTGCGGCCGGTATTCTGGAGGTCGGCTCGGTCCTTGGGCCAGGGTGCGCGGGCCAGCGGACCGCCGGCGGCCGCAAACGCATAGAGCGTGGAGTTCGCCGCCGCCGCATAGAGCAAGCCGTTGGTGCCGATGGACAAGCCCGCGGCGACGGCTCCCGATGTACGCCACACCGAGCTGGTTTTCCCGTCAGCCGCGAACGCGAACACCGTGCCGTCCATCGTGCCGGCGTACGCCGTCCCGTTCGAGGCGAGGGCGGGCGCGGCCTCCACGCCGGCCAGCGGTCCAAACAGCGGGTGAAGCGTCCAGACCATGCCGGTCGTACCGTTGGTGTGGAAGGCGTAGAAGCGTCCGCCGGGCGTCCCGAGATAGATCAGGCCGTTGGTGCCGACCACCGGCGGCGCGGCCGCCGGAGCGTCGGTATCCCACACGGCGCCCGTCGTCCCGTCCTGGCGCAAGGCATACAGCCGATTGCTCATGGAACTGACGATGATCAGGCCGTCGGACCCAATGGCCGGCGCGTGGCCGGCTATGCCGCCGGGTATGGACCACACGGACGCCGTGCCGCCGGACGTGAAGGCGTAGAGATTACTGTCGGCCGCCGCAGCGTAAATCGTGCCGTCGCCGCCGATGACGGGCGCCGCCCGGATAGCGCCTCGAGCGCGCCAGACGCGGGCTGTGCGGCCGTCCGGGGTAAACGCGTAGAGGTTGCTGTCCGATCCGCCGGCGTAAAGCGTGCCGTCCAGTCCGACAGCCGGCGCGGTGAGCGTCGCACCGCCGGTCCGCCAGACCTGCGAACGCGTGCCGTCGGGGGCGAAGGCGTACATGTTGCTGGTGGCCGCGGCCACGTAAAGCATGCCGCTCGCACCAATAACCGGCGCGCTCAGGAGCGGCCCGCCCGCCGTCCAGGTGCGCTGGGTTGCCCCGTCGGGTTGCAGTGCGTAGAGAGTCCCGTTCGAGGACCCGATGTAGAGCAGGCCGTTGGTGCCCAGGGCCGGCGTGCCGTGGCCGAGCGGTCCGCCAACGGTCCAGACGCGGTTGGTGGCACCCCACGTCGAGGCCGACGCCCAAGATACGGCTCCGGCGTACACGGCCAGAGCCGCGGCGGCCGCGGCCGGCAGACGGTGTAACCCATGCATGGCCAGTCGCCTGTGGGGACCTGCCTCCCGCACACCCGTGCCGCGCGATTCCCTCGCGTAGGGGCATCGCGCCGGCCCGTCACGGGGCCGCTCCCCTGTCCTTCCCCGCGCAGGCTGACTAGCACAGCGCAATCCGTGAAACAAGTGAATTTCAGGCCAGTGCCGCCAGCAGGTGGGCCGGGCGCGTGATCACGACCGTCGGCTCGAGCGCCCGGCACTCGGGGCGGTCCGCGCGGAGCCTCAGGGAGCGCGCGTCGCCCGCGAAGAGCGCCGTGCGGCAGCCAAGCCGCGCGGCGGGCAGGAGGTCATTGAGCCGGTCGTTCCCCACCACGAGCGTCTGGGCCGGCGCGATGCCGTGCCGGCGGGCCAGGCGGCGCAACGCCAGGGCCAGCAGGCGCGGCGAGGGCTTCGCCTCTCCGAGCCGGAAGGACCACACGCACAGGCCCGGCTCGAACAGGCCGCGAGTCCAGCCGGTATCGGTGAAGGCGGCCAGCGTCAAGGGCGTGTAGAACTGGGCGTTGGACACGATTCCCAGGCGCATGCCCTGCCGGCGCAGCGCGGCGAGCGTGGGCGCAAGGCCGGGCATCGGCCAGACGGGATTGAGCGCGCATTCGTAACGCACGGCAATCTCGCGCAACCCGCGGAGAGGCAAGGCGGCGGTCTCGATCGCCTCACGCCAGACGTCTAAAATCCTGATTTCCGGCCATGGGCGGCCCCGCCGGCGGGCGTCGGCCTGGCGGCGGCGAATGGCCCGTTCCAGCGCGGCCGCGCCGCGTGCCGCCGCGCGGGTATCGGGCCGCGCGCCAGTCGCAGCCGCCACGGCCTCCCGGAACGCGCGCTCGGCTAGTGCCTGGCGCGCCGCTCGCGGAGGCCTGCCGGGGCGTTCCCGGGTGGCCCCGATCTCGCCCGCGCCCGAGACCAGCATGGTGCCATAGACGTCCCAGAGTACTGCCCGGATGTCCGGCAGACGGCGCACCCGCGGGCGCAGCGCCGTCGGAGCCGGCCGCAAGGGGCGGCTGAGTGTCCGGATGAGTCGGATCAACACGGCATCGGATGGCATCATGGCACGACTCGGACGATGGGTGTTTGAAAGTCCAGTCCGCGCGGCGCAAGACCGGTGCGAAAGCGTCCGGCGCCGCCGGCCTGCCAGACCCGCACGCGCGTGCCGTCGGGATCGAAGGCGTACAGGCTGCTGGTGGCCGCGGCCACGTACAGCATGCCGTTTGACTGCCCGATGTCAAGCAGTCCGTGGGTGCCGGGGGACTGGTTTGCGTTTGCCGCGCGCCAGGTTATGCGGGGTGCCGGCCTTCGGCGCGGCCGCGGGCGGAGGGGGCTCTTTCGGCTCACGGGTTGCCCCGGGGATCCAGCGGGCGTCGTATACCTTGATCCGGAAATAGCCGCCGGCTTCAAGGATTTGAATCGCCAACGTATTGAGTCCCTGCCGAAGCCAGTGCCGCCGGACATGAAAAGCCCGGGAACTGGCACGCCCGGCCTCGAAGCCGCTGGGCCCGCGCCACAGCGTGTGCCCGTTCAGGCTGACTCGAATCCGGGCTAAACGGCCGGTCATGATCGCCGAGACGTCTTCGGCCCGGAGGCTGATCAATCCGCCCCGGCGCGGTCGGTGGGTCAGGGGGAACAGCGCCCGCGTGGTCTGGCGTCGGCCCGGGTGCCCGTGCACGGCGCTGCGGCCGTTCTCGGGGTACCCGCCCCAGAACGCTTCCGCCGGCAGCCGCAGGCCCTCGGGAACCCGCTGGGCGAGGTGTGGCTTGACCCGGTCCCGCGCGCGATACCCAGCCGCGTGGCCGACGAGAGGCCGGTAAAAATTGACGCGCAGGTCTTCGACGAGCTCGGCGTTCGGGCAGCGCCGCTCAATCGTGCCCATGAGGTCTTTCAGCTCCGCCAGGCGGCGCTGCATCACCCGGTGCGCGTCACGGTCCAGGGGGGCGTCCGCAACGCGCCTGTATTTCAGGTGCAACCCGGCATACTCGTCGTGGAGCGCCTCGAACAGCTCGTGAAAGCGAATGAAGTCGGACGCCATCTCCCGCCCGGCCGCGGCGTTCAGTGCCCGTGAGCGCGAGCGCACCGCGTCGTAGGCTTCCGGGTTCCATAGATAGTCGGCAATCTGCATGACCGCCACCTCGTTGACGGCGCCCGCTACCGTCCCGTTGCAGTGAATGCCGAGCCCCGTATCCCGGGCAAATCCCGGATAATAGCCTTGAGCGTACAGATCGAAGAGATAATACGTCGAGCCGGGCCGGGCATAGATGGTGTTGTCCCAGTAGGCCGGGGCTCGGCGCACCAGCCCGGCGTAGCGCCGGACATGGGCGCGCCGAATGACCGCCGAGCGCACGGTTGGCCCGGTCCACATGATCACGATGTCCTCCGGCAACTCGCCGAGCGCGCGCAGATAGGCGTCCGCCGTCGGCTGGTGGTGATCGATCCCGAAATAATACGCCGGCGTGACGATCAGCACGGCGCCCGGAAAGTCCGACCGGATGCGCTCGTGAATCCGCCGGACGAGGTGGGCATGGGCCCGCCCGAGGTCGTTGCTGAAGTGGAGCCGGTCCTCCGGAACCGTAAGAATATAGGCGGTGGCGGGGCCTTCCTCGCCCCGGCTGGAGGCGAAGTCATCGAGGCAGAGATTGACGCACCCGCTGCCCGCCTCGAGCGCGATCCTGAACGCGGCATAGAGCCTTTCCAGGTCTCGTTCCGAGGAGATCCGGATCGTGTGCGGGCCGCCCCATTTCCAGCCCGCCACGTCCAGCGGATTCACGAATGGCGTGCAGTTCAAGCCGCGCCGCGCCGCCTCGCCGGACAACGTGCGGGCCAGTCGGCGGTAGCCGGCCGACGGGTTCCACCACCGGTGGCTGATGCCGGGCAGCGTGTAACAGAGTTCCCAGTTGTTGAACTTGTAGCGGGCGAGGCGGTCTGTCTCGGCGGCCGTCCCCGCCGCCTTCATCCCCCGGTAGCGGCAGGTCGGCCAGTCCTCGATGGCCGCCGGGCAGAGGGCGAGAGAAGGCCCACTGCCGACGCAGAGCTGCTTCAGCGACTGGACGGCGAAATAAACGCCCGTCGGGTCGCTGCCGCCGCCGAGGACGAGCGGCCGGCCGGCCCGCTCGAGAAACCGGATGAGATAGCCTTCCCGGCCCGGCCACTCCGTCGAGAGCGTGAGGCCTTCCCCGCGGCAGGCTGTCGCCAGGGCGGGATGGGAGGCGGCGGTCCCCAGCCAAATGGACATGCCGGCGGGCAGCTCCGAGCGTCCGTGAGTTTGCACGGAAACGGGCTGACGCGGATTCCGGCAGAACAGCTCGCGGCGCAGTTCGGCGGCGGCGGCCTGTTCCGGCGGCGTGGGCCGGGGGCCCAGGACGATGAAGACCGGCTGGCTCCCGTCGAGTGCCAGGGGCCGGCCGCCATGGCGCATGTGTTTAGGCGTTGGGAGGATATCAGGTTTTTGAAATGTGTGGCCGCGAATCATGGGATCTTTCCCTTCATGCGGCGGGACTCGGAAGCGTTTGTACGGGTTGGTCGTGGGCGTGGCGTCCACCTTCAACGGCGCGTTCGTTCAGTGAAGGAGGAACAACACCCCCGCCGGCATGAATTCGAAGGCGCCGATATCCACCCGGCGCCCGAAGCCGTCGATCCGGCGTTTCCCCTCGAGGTCCGTGGCGCCGAGCATCCAGCCCTCGTCGAGGCCGCGGTTCATGCAGGGTGACGCGGCCGTCAGACGATAGTCGCCGCCGGCCGGATTCGCCAGCGCCGGATCGTCGGTGATCGTCTCGACGCACACGGCCGAGCTGGTCGGCACGCAGCCGTAGGCGATCATCGCGCCCGCGCCCGCCGTCCAGTCCGGATGTGTCGGGGCGCTGTTGTGATACACGAGGGTGTTGGTGGCCGACGCGCCGGCGGCCAGCGAGAGGCCGCCCACCTCCGTCACCGCCGAATTGCCGGCAACCGTGCAAGCGTCGAGCCAGCCCTTTCCCGCCATGGACACGCCGCCCACCATGGTGACCGTCGCCACGTTGTCGGCCACCAGGCAGTTCCGCAGCCCGTATGTCCAGTTTGTGGAGGTGCCCAGAAAGCACACGCCTCCGTACTGGTAGGCGCTGTTGCTCTGGATGACGGATCGCTCGCCATAGACGCCGGCACCCGTGGAATAAATGCCGCCGCCCAGGGTAAACGTGGAATGCTTGCGCGTGGCGCGGTTGCCGACGATCGTGCATCCATACAACCCGTACATCCGATAGTAATCGGAGGCCGTCGCGACACTATACATTCCTCCACCCAGATGCCATGCCTCATTGCGCTCCACGAAGCAGTTGCTCAAGACCATTCCCCCGTTGGCATTAAAAAGCTGTGCGCTGATGCCGCCACCATTGTTGGTGCTCGTATTTTGAATCACGGTGCAATTGGAAATGGCGCTGCCCACAGCCGGCGCTTGGCAATGGAGCCCGCCGCCGTAGCCGATTCCGCTATAATACAGCATCGTCCGGTTTCCGATCAACGTGCAGTCGCGGATCGTTTGCGCGTTGTACGTATAGAGGAACAGCCCGCCCCCGGCATTGTACGTCGCGTTGCTGGCGATCCAACACTCCTCGATGACCGGCGCCGTGTGGCCGAACACGCCGCCGCCGCCGGCATAGTAGTTCGACGAGAGTGCGGAATTGAAGGCGACGGTGGAATGACGCAACATGACCCCGCTCGCCAGCCGGGCGCCGCCCCCGCCGGCGTAGGTCGGTCCCCATGTATTCGTCAGCACATTGGCCTCGATCCGGCACGCCGTGATCTCACCTTTAGCCGCGTAGAGGCCGCCACCGTTCTGGTTGGCCGAGTTGCCGGCCACCACGCAGTTGGACAGGGTCCCGCCCGCCATGTAGACGCCACCGCCCGCGTCGGCGCTCAGGAGGCCGACGCCGTTCCCGTTGGAGAGGGTGAACCCGGCCACCACGGCATTGCTCATGAACAGGCAGCGCCTCTCGGCTCCTCCGTCGAGCGACGTGCCGGCCGGATCAAGCGAACCCGCGTTCCAACTGCGCAGCGTCACGTGCTGCGTGACGATCAGTTCGGCGTTCAACGGGTACCAGGCGTTGGTCACCAGCACCACGTCCCCGGAGACCGCCGCGTGCAGGGCGGCCTGGATGTTTGTGGACGCGTTCGTCCAGGCGTCAAACGGCGGGGTGTCCTTGCCGCCCGGCGTGCCGGGCGGGACCACGTAATGGGGAGCCGCGCCGGCATGCCATGCGAGCATCCCGCAGACCGCGCTTGCCAGGATCAATCCGTGCGATGTGTTCATGACCCATCTCCCGTGGTGGACCTAACGAACGGTGTCGAGAAGATCATTCAGCGCGCTTCGATATCATTTCCATGCGTCGAGCCGGGCGCGGGCTTCCGCGCGGTCGAATCGCGACACGTTGGGCATCTCGAGCAGCGCGGCGTACGCGGCGCGGGCTTCGTCGCGGTTCCCCTCCGCCGCCCGGCACCGGGCGATTCCCAGTTGGGCGCGGCCCTTGTCCGGCCAGAGCGCGCCGGGCATGGCCAGCGCCTCGGCGTAGGCGGCGCGGGCCGCCCCGTAGTCCTTGGCGGCTTCCAGGCAGCGTCCGATGCCCAGGCGGGCCGCGGCCTGATGATGGGGCTCGGCCTGTTTCATGGCAAACAGTTTTTCGTATTGCGCGCGGGCCGCTTCCGGCTGCCCGGCCGCGAGCAGGGCGTCGGCTGCCTGCGCCTGCAGCCGGCACAGCATGTCCAGCCGCTCCACGATTTCCCGGGTCTGCTGCCGGTCCGCCACCAGTGCCAGGTAGGCGGATTCCACCGCGGGATAGTCGCCGGCCTCGTAGGCGGCCTGTCCGATCCCGATCCGGGCCTGTAGCGACTGGGCGGCGTCGGCGCCGTCCGCCTCGAGGACGCGCGCATAGGCCTCGCGCGCCTCCGCCCACCGGCCTTCGGCCAGGTAGCTGTCCGCGAGGCGCAGCCGGATACCGCGGCGGTCCCGCGCGTTCGGGGCCAGGGCGGCCAGGGCCTGTTCCCAGGCGGCCCGCGCGGCCGGGTACCGGCCCTGCTCGTATTCCACCTCGCCGAGCAGGCTGTAGCCGAGCGCGCAGGCGGGCGATCCGTCCGGCGCTTCGCGGGCCATGCGGGCATAGGCTTCGGCGGCCTGGGCCAGGTCGCGCCGGCTCCGCAGCGCATCGCCCAGCGCCCGCGCATCCTGCGACGGCGCCGACGCCGGCTCGTCCGAGGCGCCGCCCGGCGGCCACAGGCCCGCCAGGGCCGCGGCCGCCAGCAGTCCGCCAACCCGTGTGTTGAGGCGTGTTCTCATGCGTGCGTCTCCCGTGTCATGCCGTTGCGCGCGTCGCCCGAGGCGCGGTCCGCGCTCACTGAAACACCAGGTGCCCGAAACACTCTGTGTCCGACCAACTGCGCCGGACTCGAGCCCAGTAACTCTCCGGCAGCATGAAGCCGCGGAACCGCCGGATGAAATTGGCCGACCAGACCGACGCCGGCGCGGGCGCCGGCGCGTGGAGCGTCGCGAAGGGGATGGCCGCCTCGATGACCCAGTACCCGTCCGCCACCCGGACTGCCGTCTCCCAGGCATCGCGGCGCAGGATATGTTCATCCACGTTCCAGGCGCCCGAGTTGGCGAAATACTGCACCCCGCCGGCGTTGACCGCGAACTGGCCGATCTG
>CAZUYI010000084.1:0-8409 GCA_964624095.1 uncultured Verrucomicrobiota bacterium
TGTTGCATCGCCGGTCGTGCCGGCCTTATACACCGGGAGCTCGACCTGCGTCAGTTTCCTCTTGCCCCGCGGGGTGGCCTCGGGCAGGAGGGCGAGGACGGCCGGGTCGATCACGGACTTCTTGTCAATGAAGACCGGGACTCCGGCTTCCAGGAAGGGGCGTGCGCGCGCCAGGTGCTTGTCCCAGTTGACGCCGAGGATCATGACGGCGTCCACGCGACCCAGGAGGTCTTCGGGTTTTTGCCCCACGAACGGGATGCCGCGTTCCGCCGCGAACGTTCCGGCGAAGCCCGGCGGGCGCACGTCGCCGCCGTCGCAGACGGCCACGACCTCCATTCGCCCGTCTTCCCGGATGGCCTTGGTAAAGGCATCCGGGTGGGACGAATCCAAGTCCACCAAGCCGATGCGGTGCAGGGGCATAAGCACCTCGCTACGGGGAGTGACGTTCTGTTGAATCCGACACGGAACAGGCTGCCACAGGCTACCCGGCGGCCGGCACGGTCAGCCGGGCTTGCCGCAGGGCGCGGGTATGATCGAGCAGCACGTCCAGCGGCTTGACGCCGAACTCTTTCATCACGTCCGCCGCCGTCCGATCCTCGCGGTCGCACACCAGCAGCTTCCACGGGCCGCCTTCCACGCACTCAAAGCGCACGGTATTGCGGTAGGCCCGCTTGATATGTTCAGCCAGGTTGGGCGGCGCCTGGTGGAACAACTGGTAGTCCAGATTGATACGGGCGGCCACGCCGTTGCCGCACGACCCGGTCCGCCGGACGATGCCCCCGATCGGGTTGATGATATAGGCCGCCGTGTGTTCCACGGCGCTGGCCAGATACATCCGGCCCTCGTAGGCCAGGGTGGGCAGGTGCGTGCCGCCGTGCATCGAGGACAGGAAACAGCAGAGCTCGACGCCCCGTTCGCGCATGGGGGCGAACACCTCGGGGAAATTGAGGTCGAAGCAGATGGCGATACCGATGCGGCCGAAGTCCGTGTCGAAGATGCCCGGCGCGGCGCCGGGCGTGACCTCGTATTTCTCCATCTCGCCCGGGGTCGGGAACATCTTGTCGTAGATGCCCGCGACGGCCCCGGCGCGGTCGAACAGCACGGCCGAATTATAGATGCGGTTTGTGGCGGGGTCGAGCCGGACCATGCCGGCGGCGACATACATTCGATACTGGCGGGCTTTCCGCACCAGGAAATCCTGGACAAACCCGCCGCCCGGGACAGGCTCCGCGACGTCGCGGTCCATCAGCGCCCGGCCCTCGGCATTCTTGAGGCCGTTGGTCAGGAACAGTTCCGGCAGCAGGAGGATATCCGGCTCGTCGAGCGCCACCCGGTCTATGAGGGTCTCCCAGATCTCCCGCACCCGCTCGCGACCCTTGCGCAGGTCGTTCGCGTGGTTGATATATTGCACGATACCCACGGTGGCCCAGCGTGCCATTCGGTATTCTCCCTTGAGGGGGGCAGCCCATGCGCGTCGGACGGCGGATGCTGCCCATCATTTACGGACAAGGCGGTACCGGTTACCCGTCTGCTGGTGGCACTTTTCGACCACCACCATGACCCGCCGGACGCTGTCCACCGTCACGACCGGCGGCGCTCCCTGCCGGAGCGTTGCATACAGCGCCCGGTAATACCACGGCATGGGATGGGGCGCCTTCTGCCCATCCCACTGCGCGATCTGCCAGGGCAGCTTTGCCTCCTCGTCGCAGCGGTCGAATCCGCGGTTGGCCGGCGCGGTGCGCTCGACCGTCTGCGGCGTGAACTGGCCGGGGTCCAGGTATTTCCAGACCACCTCGCGGCGTTTGGAGCGCAGGGTGCCCTGGGTCCCCATGACCAGCCAGTCGTAGCACGGGAAGGCGCAGGTGCACGAGAGTTCCACATCCACCACCGGATCGCCGGGCGCGCGCAGCATGAGCTTGACGTGGTCGTCCGCGTCGCCCAGCCACAGGGTTCGATCCAGGTGGGCGAACACCTCCGGCTCCGGGCTGGCCATGAGCTGGAGGACCTGGTCGAGCAGGTGGATGCCATGATTGAACAGGCGGCCGCCGCCGAATTCCTTGAGCGTCTGCCAGTCCCAGCGGCGCTCGAAATTGTTGCCGGTCCGCCGGACCTGCACGATGCGGCCCAACTGCCCCGACTGGATGACCTCGCGTACCTTCAGGAACGTGGCGTCAAACCGCATGTTCTGGTACACGGTGAACAGTTTTCCGGCGGCCTTACCCGCCGCGATCATGACGTCGAGTTCGGCCAGGCTGCAGGCCACGGGCTTGTCGCACACCACGTGCTTGCCGGCGGCGAACGCCTCGACGGCGTTTTGCTTGTGCAGGCAGGTCGGCGTCGCGATCACCACCGCTTCCACCTCGGCATCCTTGACCAGCTCCGCGCAACTGGCATACGCGCGGCAGCCGAACGTCGTTTTGGCTTCCTCCTGTCGTTCCGGGATCGAGTCGGCGATGGCCACCACGCGGTACAAGTCACTCAAGCGCTTCTGCCAGGTGGCATGCGCCAGTCCGATCCGACCCAGCCCGACCACGCCGATTCCTACGGGATTGCTCATTCCATCTCCTTTCGGTTGGCTCTATTTAGCGGGTTGCGGTTCCGAGGTCAACTGGATTGCTCCTTTCCGAAGCTGCAGGCCCTCCCGTTCCAGCCGCGGCCGGGTCGGCCGCGAGCGTCATGGCATCCAGCTTGCGGAGCCCGGCGAAGTCTTTTGAGCGGTCATACTCCGCCGCGATCAGGGGACTGAGGTTGGGCCAGGCCTGCCGGTAGATCGCCAGGGCCGGGTCGCGGCGCCCGAGGGCATACAGGACCTTGGCGACTTCCATGGCGGCCTCCCAGTGGGGCGCCCGCAAGCGGCTGGCGTGGGCATACTCCTCGAGGGCGCGCGGGTAATCGCCGGCCTGGTAATGGATGTCGCCGAGGAACAGGCGGAGGATAGGATCCACGGAAGACCGGCCGGGGTCGAGGCGCGTGGCGGCCCAGGCGCCGCCCGCCGCCAGCAGCATCAGCGCCGCGAGGCCCGCCCGGCCGGCCGGCGCCCGAGACCGGTCCCGGATGGCGCGCGCCCCGCGCACCCAGCCGGCGGCGGCCAGCAGCGCCAGGAACGGCGCCATCGGCAGGCGGAACCGCTCGTCGGCGAAGAAGATCAGCACATTCGCGGCCCATCCCGCGACCAGGATGACGGACACCAGGGCGACCGCGCCCGACCCGCGGCGGCGCGGGCGGCGGCACACGCACAAGGCCGCGAGGCCGGCGGCGGCCAGCGCCCACAGCAGAGGGAAACCGAGCGGGACCCAGCGCAGGGCCGGCGTGAGTTCCCGCCGCTCGAAGGAGAGATAATACATGCTCGAATACTCGGTTGCCGCGAGCAGGCGGCAGAGCTTGAGCCATTCCAGGCGCAGAAAGTCGGCCGGATCCGCGCGGATGAATGCCAGTCCTTTCCGGAACCAGAACGCCGACACGTCCGCGGCGGCCAGGGGACGTCCGGCGTCGCGCTCGGCCGACGCCCGCCCGCACTCCGCCTGCCGCTCGATGCCGGGGGCCAGTCCATCCACGTGTCGGTACACGCCGTCGGCGTCCGAGTGGTTGCCAATGTAAAAGTTGGCGCCGCCGTTGGCGGCCACCGGGACCAGCCGGCCTTCGGCAGCCCAGTTATGCGCGGCCGTCAGGCCCACCAGCAGCAGGAGCGGCAGCGCGAAGCAGACGCCGGCGGCCAAACGGGCGCGCCATCCGCCCGGGACACGCACGACCGCCGCCAGACACAACGGCGGCGCGAGCAGCAGGGCCTGCGGTTTGGCCAGGGCCAGCAACCCGCACGCCGCGCCGGCCGCCGCGAGCCGGCCGCGGGCGGGCGGCCCACTGATCAGGCACGCCAGGAGCACGCAGAGGAACACGGCGAGGGTTTCGCCGAGCAGCTTGAGGGCGTAGAACGATAGCGGCCCGTAGACGATCACCAGGCCGGCCGCCAGCCAGCCGGCAGAGCGTCCGCCCAGTACGCGGCCCATGGAAAACACGAGCGCCGCACTACCGGCATTCAGGAGCATCTGGGCCAGGTAGGCGGCCACCGGCACGGGCGCGGTAGCCGTCCAGAGCGCCCAGAGGAAATACGGGTACAACGGCGCCTGGTAGAATACCCCGCGGCTGATACCGCCCGTCACCAGCAGCGCCCGCGCCCATTCCGCGTAATACTTGGCATCGCAGATCAGGCCCTCGTAAAATGGCGAGCGCCGGTAATCCCGCCACACGAGCAGTTGCAGAGCCAGAAACGCCAGGAACACGAGCCCGGCGCCATAGCGGTCGGTCGCGGCGAAGGCGTGCCGGAGTCCGGAGAAGCGACCGCCGTTCCCGTCCGGGCCCTCCGCCAGCCGGTGCTGTGCTCGGTTCTTCATGGCATGCCGGGTGGCCGCCGCGCGCGCGGGGCGCTCCGGCGGATCGCGGCCGGGGTCCGCCCCTCCGGCGCCGCACGGCACGGGACTCCTCCCGAGTTTCGCCGATCCTGCCGCATCGAGCCCGCACGAGGCCTGTGTCCCCCGGGCCCTCACGGTAGCACAGGCGGGTCGAGACGTCCACGCCCGGGCGGCCGTTTGGAATTGCAGCCCAAAGCCGCTCCCGATATAAACGACCCGGCACCGGCTCGGACAGGCAGGCATCCGTATTCGTGTTGCCCTGGCGGGACGGCGGGGCGGCCGAGTGCGGGGCTCACACAACACGGGTCGCCGGCAATGTGGCGCATCTTTTTTTTTGGCATTCTGTTGCCCGCCGCGGCGGCGGACGGCGCGGCTCGCGCCGATCCGTCAGGGGGAGCCGCCATCGTCCGCCTGACGGATGGCGCTCCGACCCGAATCGTCTGGTGTCAGGAGGAGGGCGCCGGCCGGCACAGCAGCGGCACCAGCGGCACGCTGCGGCTGATGGGCTGGGATTCCGAGGACGCACGCGGCGAACGCCCGATCCTGGCGGCGCGCGGCAACTACGCCAAGCCGCTCCTGACGCCCGGCGGCCGGCTCGTGGTGTTTTCCGACGTGCGCGACCGCATGGTCCGCGTTGTCAACTGGGACGGCTCCGGCCTGCGCCCCGTGGCCCCCGGCTATGCCGTCGCCGCCTGGCGCGACCCGGCATCCGGCCACGAGTGGGTATACCTCGGCGACACGAGCGACGATGCGCCGACGCGCCTGCGCGCCGTGCGCCGGCACCGGCTCGATGCGCCGGAGATATCCGAGCCGGTCTGGACCCGCACGCTGGTGGAAGCGGACAATTTCCAGCTTTCGGCCGACGGCCTGTTCGCCTGCGCCAACCATCCCTGGCCGGACTGCGGACTGCTGAGCCTGCCGGACGGGGGCATCCGCCGCTACGGGCGCGGCTGCTGGCCATCCCTGGCGCCGGACAACAGCCTGCGGTTCTGGATTTTCGACGGATCGCACCGCGCCCTGACCCTGTTCGCGCCCGAGTCCGACGCCCACTGGGTCGTTCCGATCAACCGCGCGCCCGGGATTGACGGGTACGAGGTGTATCATCCGCGCTGGAGCAGGCATCCGCGCTTCCTGGTGATGACCGGCCCTTACAAGGTCGGCGAGGGCGAGAACCGTATCCGGGGCGGCGGTCCGGAGGTCGAGATTTACCTCGGCCGATTCAGCCCCGACTTCAAGGCCATCGAGCAATGGGCGCGCGTGACATGGAACGACCAGGCGGACTTCTATCCTGACGCCTGGATTGACGCCCCGCCCGCCCCGGCGCCGCCGCCGCGCGGCGCCCGACGCGCGGCCAGCGTGCCGCCCTGGCCGGTCAACCGCCACAGCCTGGTGTTCCTCTGGGACCACCGCAACGCGGCCAACGAGGCCCCGGCCGGCGCGGCCGCCGCGCGGGCGACCTGCCGCGTCGAGCCGCGCGGACGCGCCCGGTTCGGGCGGCACGGCGAGATGCTTCCGGCCGGCGGCTTGTTCGAGGCCGATCCCGTCCATGCCGCCTCGCTGTTCGAGGCCTGCGTGGGAACGCTCCAGATCGGCCTCGAACTCGTGGTCACGCCGGCCGCGGTCCCGGCGTCCGGTCCGGCCCGCATCCTGGCGTTTGCGTCCGGGCCCGGCGCGTTCAACATCGTCCTGGTCCAGGACCGCAGCCGGCTGGCGCTGCGCGTGCGCTCCGGCCGCGCCGACCCGGGCGCCGAGCCCTGGCTTGACCTCGGCCCGCTCGAGGCAGGCGTCCCGCGGCACGTGGTCGTCACAGCCCGGCCGGGCGCCCTTGCCTGGTACCTTGACGGCCGGCCGGCTGGCGAGCGCCGGGACCTGCACGGAGGTCTGTGGGCCCCGCACCCGCTCGTGTTCGGCAACGAGCGTGCCGGCGGGTTTCCCTGGCGAGGCGCCATCGAGGGCGTGGCCTGCTATGCCCGCTGGATCGGGCCGGATGAGGCCCGGTCCGCCGGCGAGCGAAGCCTGGCCCGGTTTGCCGGCCGGCGCCCCGCTTCGCGGGTGGTCCTCGACGGGCGCCTCGTCGAAAAAACACGCACGCCCGACCCCGCCTCCATCGCCCCGTACCGGCGCGCCCTGGCCGCCCACCGGTATGCGGTGGAACGCGTTTTGGACGGCGCCTGCCCCGCGCCCGACATCCTGGCCGCGCAATGGGTCATCCTGGATGCCGCCGTACTGCCCGAGGCCGACCGCGCCTCGAACCGCGTGTACCGGCTGACCCTCGAGCCGTTCGACGAGCACCCGGAACTCGAGGGGGAACGCCTCATCCTGGACAGCGACGCCGTCCAGCTCCCGCTGTTTTACGAAACGGAGGCCGCGCCCGCGGGCCGCGCGCCCTGAAACTGCCCGCTTGCCCAATGCGTGCCGGCCATGCTATACCTTTTTCGGGATGTAGCGGCCGGAGATCGAATCCGGCCAGCCCTTGAATAGGCCCCTCATGAGCGTCGCCCATCGCATTACGCCCGGCCCGACGGACGGCCGGGCGCCGGCCGCCGCGGCCTGAACCGCCCATGGTCTTCAGTTCCCATTTGTTCCTGTTCTACTTCCTGCCGGCGGCGCTCCTGCTGTATTACCTCAGCCCGCGCCGGATCCAGCACGGGCTGCTGACCCTGCTCAGCTACGGGTTTTACGGCTGGACCAACCCGCTCTTCATGGGGCTGATGCTGGTTTCGACGCTCATTGATTACGTCTGCGGGCTGGTCATCGCCTGCAACGGGTTCCGCTGGCGGCAACCGGCGCAGCCGGTGCCCGCCGGCGGCCCGCGCACGCGGACGCAGCGACTGGCGCTGATCTCCTCGCTCGTCTCGAACCTGGCGCTGCTCGGCTTCTTCAAGTACTTCAATTTCGCCGTCGAAAACCTCGATGCGCTCGCCCAGTGGCTCGGGCTGCCCGGCTTGGGCGTCGTGCTGCGCGTGACGCTCCCGCTGGGCATCAGCTTCTACACGTTCCAGTCCATGAGCTACACGATTGACGTCTACCGCGGCCAGGCCACGGCGCTGCGCAATTTCACCGACTTCGCCTGCTTCGTCTCGATGTTCCCGCAGCTCGTGGCCGGGCCGATCATCCGATTCTCGGAAGTGGCCGACCAGCTCCGGACCCGCACCTGCACGCTCGAGAAGTTCGCGCGCGGGGTGGCCTTTGTCGGGCTGGGCCTGGCCAAGAAAATCCTGCTGGCCAACCCATGCGGCAAGATCGCCGACGTCGCCTTCCATGCCGGCTCGATCGGTCCGCTCGACGCCTGGTACGGCGTCCTGGGCTACGGGTTCCAGATTTACTTCGATTTCAGCGCCTATTCCGACATGGCCATCGGGCTGGGCCTGATGCTCGGATTCGTGTTCGCCAAGAACTTCGATTCGCCCTACCGCGCCGACTCGATTACCGACTTCTGGCGGCGCTGGCACATTTCGCTGTCGTCCTGGCTGCGGGATTACCTCTACATCCCGCTGGGCGGCAACCGGCGGGGCCCCGTGCGCACCTATGTCAATCTCGCGCTGGTCATGCTGCTGGGCGGGCTGTGGCACGGGGCTTCCTGGAACTTCGTCATCTGGGGGGCGATTCACGGCGTGCTGCTGGCCGTCGAGCGCATGCAGGGCAAGCGGAGCGCCTACACGCGGCTGCCCCGCCCCCTGCGCGTGGCGGTCACCTTCCTCATCGTGACCGTGGCCTGGGTCTTTTTCCGAGCGCCCGACCTGCCGGACGCCCTCCGCTACCTGGGCCGCATGGCCGGGCTGGGCGCGGCCGCCTCGCCCAATGCCGGACTGCTGGGCGGGCTTCTCTATCAGCCCTATTATCTCGGCACGTTCCTGCTGGCCGCGCTCGTCGTCTGGCGCGCCCCGCAGACCTGGGACTGGACCCGCACGATCACCGCGCCGAAGGCGGCGGCGATCCTGGTCCTGCTCGGCCTGGCGCTGGCGGTGCTCGCCACGCAGGCGTTCAATCCGTTCATCTATTT
>CAZUYI010000084.1:8419-8950 GCA_964624095.1 uncultured Verrucomicrobiota bacterium
CGTGAGCCGCGCCTCTCCATATCTCAGCCGCGAAGACCAGGCCCTGCGCGAGGCGGGCCGCACCGAGATCCGGCCGGCCACCGCCCGGCTCCTCACCCTGGTCTTCCTCGCGGTCATTGCGCTCGTCCCGCTCGCGCAGCAGGTCCGCGACGCGCGCGAATGGGCTGCCGGGCGCCGCAACGATCCCTGGCCCCTGGCTTGGGACCTGCTCCGGCGCGCGCCGGGCATCCTGGCGGACGACCCGCATCCCGCTCCCTCGAGGCGCGCGCGGGCCGTCGCCGCCAACCGCCGGCTGCTGCGCGAGATGGACGCCTTCGAGGACGCCCTCGAGGACGAGTCGGCCATCGGCCAGGCGGTGCGCGCGCCGCTGCAGTATGCCCTCGCGCGCGGGCTGGGCGCCGGCAACGAGCAGGCCTATTGCGGCATCCGCGGCTGGCTCTTCTACCGGCCGGACATCGAGCTGCTGACCGGCCGCGGCTTCCTCGATCCGGTCCAGATACGGCGCCGGATTGCCGGCGCCAGCGAGTGGGC
>CAZUYI010000085.1:0-1987 GCA_964624095.1 uncultured Verrucomicrobiota bacterium
TGGACCGTCTGGTAGGCCGTCGTGGCGGCAATCTGGATCGCGCCGCCATAGGAGGCATTGGTGTTGTAGACAAACTCGCACTCGGTGACCAAATTCGAGATGCATTGACTATAGGCCCCGGCATTCATCAGGAGCCCGCCTCCCGCATTGGCGCGGAAGACACAGCCGGAGACGACGTTTTCCTTGGAACAAACCCGCATCCCCGTGGTCTTGCCGTCTACGAACGTGCAGCGTTCGTACACGTTCAAGCCCTTGTGGTCTGTTAGGTTGCCGCCCATGCCGCCGTTGCTTTCTAGACCTTCCGCCGCATTATTCGAAAACACGCACTCGACGACCCGTATTTTAGTGGTGTCATTATACAGCCCTTCGTTGGAATTATTGGCAAACGTGCAATTGCTCAGCGTGACTCGGTCGATCGCGCTGTACAAGTAAAGGCCTTGGCGGTTATTGACGAACTGGGAGTCGTCCACGAACACTCTAGCATTCGGACTTTGAATGAGGGAAGAGATAACGTTATTCGCGGCGCAATTGTTGGACACCACGCAGGATTGAATGCGACCATCCTTGACGTACATCCCGGCGACTCCCGGCCAACCGGACCCGGAAAGATTCGTATTGCCCGCGATCTGGCACATGTTCAGGAACCCAGCCAGCATGTGGACCCCGCCGCCGGATTGCACGTATACTTTCGCCTTGTTATGGTTCAAATTGTACTCCACCCGGCAGTGGGTGACCGTGACGGCCGAGGACGCCAGGTAGAGCCCGCCGCCGTCGTTGGAGGCGATGTTGTTCACCACCGCGCAGTTGGAGATCGTGCCCCGGTACAGGTACGCCCCGCCCGCGTTGGTGATCGCCAGCCCGTTGGTCAGCGTGACGGATTCCAGCTGCGCCCCGTAATGGCCCAGGAACGCCACCCGGTTGGGTACCGCCAGCCCGTTCCCGTCCAGGATCACGTCGGCCCGGTTCCCGCTGGCCCCGCGCACCGTAATGGCCCGGGTAATCGTAATCATGCTGAGCCCCGCGGCCGCCGTGCCATACGGCAGCGCGTTCGACGCAGCCGTGCCGTCGGCCGTGTAGGTCCCATTGCTGATGACCACCTCGTCACCATCCACCGCTTCGTTGATGGCCAACTGGATGTTCGTGGAGGCCGTTTCCCAGGTGGAGAACGGCGGAACCGCGTTGGTGCTGCCCTTGTCCACGTAATGCGGGGCGGCCCACGCCGTGCCGATGGCCGCCCACCCGAAAGCCAGGATCGCCGTAATGCTGCGCTTGCTCATGGCCTTTCCTTCCCTTGAAATGAGAGCGCTGGCTGATAATTATTTCTAATCTCCCGGTCTCGACGTGTCAACCCATATTTCCGACCTGCTTTGCGTCCGATTACGCTTGCGTCCGCGGCCTGGGATCGTAGACTTCTCGCATGCCATGCGATGCGCGGGCGCGGTGCCCCTCGCATGGCCCGAGCGGGTCCGAGCCTCCGACACGGCAGGCCGACCCCCGACTGCGAGGCTTGCATGCCGGACCGCATGACCATCGTATGTGCCGGGGACAGCTTGACGGACGCCAACCGGTCCGCACCGGACGCCGCGCCGCTGGGCCGGGGCTACTGCCGCTGCCTCCAGGACCTGTTCCTCGCGCGCCACCCGGCACAGTCAGTCCGCGTCATCAACCTGGGCATCAGCGGCAACACCCTCGTGGACCTCGACGCCCGTTGGGACATCGAGGTCCGGCCCTGCCGCGCGGACTGGCTGATTGTCCAGATCGGCGGCAACGACGCCGGCCGCGCGGCGCGCCGGGCCCCCGGCTGGGAGGCCTGCGCGCCGGACTCGTTTCGGGCGCATTACCGGCGAATCCTCGAACGGCCCGGCGTACCGCCCGGGCGCCGGGTCGTCCTGATGGAGCCGTTCATCTTGTCCGCCGACCGCTCGGAGGCCGGCCGGGGTCTGACCCGGCGTCGGCTTCGGCCGTACCAGGCCGTCGTGGCGGACAT
>CAZUYI010000085.1:1997-6007 GCA_964624095.1 uncultured Verrucomicrobiota bacterium
CGAGTTTCCGGCCGATCCGCGTTCGTTCCTCCTGCATGCGGCCCAGCCGGACCTTCAGCCCGGACGCCTGCCACCCCAGCCTGAACGGGAGTCTGATCATCGCCGAATGCCTGTATGCCATCGTGGCAGGACGGAGGCCGGCATGAAGCCCCCCCGCCAGGCCATCCGTCGGCTCGTGTTCGCCGGCCTCGAGTCGCCCGGCGCCCACGACGGCTACGGCACGCCGGTCAGCTACGTGACGCTCACGCGGGGATTGCTGATCGCGCGGCGCCCTGCGCGGCAGGCTGACGTGATCAACGCCTGCCGGCCGGGCAAGACGACCGGGCCGGAGCTGCGGATTTACTGGGAAGACGACGTGCTGGCCCATCGCCCGGACACGCTCTGCCTGGCGATGGGAATTGACGACGCGCGCCAATGGCTGCGCGGACCGGCCCCGGGGGCGGCGGCGCCGGCCACGCCGGCGGAGGTGTCGCCCGCCGGGTTCCGGGCGCATTTCCGCTGGGCGCTCACCCGCGCGCGGGCTTGCGGCTGCCGGCAGTTCATCCTGCTGGAGCCGTTTTTTATTGCGCGGCCACGCGCGACCCTGTGGGCCGACCGGGTGCTGGCCGCCCTGCCCCGCTATCAGGCAGTCGTCCGCGCGGTGGCGCGCGAGTTCCACGCGACGCACATTCCGGTCCACCGCCTCTTCCAGCAGCACCTGCGCCGGCGCGAGCCGGCCGACCTGTGCGGCTACCCGGACATTCCGAACGCCACCGGGCACATGATCATCGCCCACGCGTTGTACCGCGCGCTGGAGAAATCGGGCTGAACGGCGCGGCGGACCCGGGACCGGGCCTACCCCGCGCCTGGGATCGAGTCCGCCGCCTGACGCGCGGCCAGCCCGCTCAGATCTGACCTTCGCCGCGGCCGCTCCATTCCTTGACCGGCCCGCCGGCGCTGCCGGCCTTGTGCCACGGGCCGTCCGCGGACTCGGCGGCTTCGACGGGCGCCTTCGGATCTTCGATCCGCAGGAAGAACGCCATGCCGTGACCGATGTGTTCCACCTTCACCAGGAGCGTGTTGACGCCCGGGCGCAGGTCGGCCTCGAACAGGCGCCTGTCGGCGCCGTTGTCGGGCTGCTCGCCCGCCGCCTGGCGGTAGATGGGCTGCCCGTTCAGGAACACGAGGCAGGCGTCGTTGTTGCCCAGCCAGAACCGGGCACGCTGCGCCGAGGCCGTCCGCAGGTAGGTCCGCGCGTACCCCACCACACCGCGCCGGTTGCCGATCGCCGAGCACATTTCCACACAGCCGTTCCGATTGATCTCCGGCCCCGCCAGGGGCAGCCAGGCGACCTCCGACTCCGGCCCGGATTCCGGCGGCAAGACCGCCGCCAGGCCGCCGCTCCCGGGCATGTACGGGCCGGCCGCCTGCCAGTGAAGCAGGTAGTCCTGCGCCGGGCGCCAGCGGTCGAAGGACAGCGCGCCGTCGTCCTTCGGGTCATAGCCGGGCGGCGGATTGCGCAGCCACTCGGCGGCCGCCGCGCGCAAATCGTGATCCGGGAACTCGAACACGCGCTGGCTGTCTGGATAGACCGGGCAGGCGCCCGGCTCGAGCTCGAGCTCGACGATGTCGTGGATATGAATCCGGGGCACCCGGATGCGGACCCGGTCGCCGGCCGGCTCGACCGGCAACGCCTCGCCCGCGGGGCGCAGGCGCGCCGAGCGGACCTGGCCGGGCCGGACGGCCGCGTGCACCACCAGGTCATGGACCGGCAGGACGTCCTCGACCAACGGCAGCGCGAGGGAGGACTCCACATCGAGGTTCAGGCGGCCGGGCGCGGACTGGTAGTTGACCAGGTGCACGAGCAGGCGCGACCGGTCCGGCTGGGCCCAGGCCGTCATCTCGACCGACGCCGGGGCATCGAGCCGGATCAGCGCCTTGTCCCGTATTTCGCCGGCCATGGCCCAGCGCACCGCCAGCCGGCGCAGCGCGGGGATGCCGTTGACGAGATACGCCTCGAAGATCGAGCCCGAAAAATAGACGCAGCGGCCGCGGCCGAACCGGTTTTCCACGACGGCCGGCCCGGCGGGCTCGACACAGGGATAGATGTTATGCAGGCACGAGGCGCGCTTCGCAGGGTCGCGGCGGTACCGGTCGTGCAGCATGACGAGGCTCCGGGCGCCCGGCCGCGTCTCGCAGAGCTGGGCCGGGCCCGGCAAGCTCACGATGCGGCCCTCCCAGTCCTCGGTTTCGAGCAGGCCGTCCGGCAGCGGCATCAAAAGGGTGATGAACGGGGTCAGCGTCCGCTGCAGACTCCGGACGCCGAACACGTCGCCGAGCGCGAAATCGGGCCGCAGCCGTTCCCACGGGTCGCAGAGCGAGGTCCGGTAGGACGCGACGAGCGTGCCGCCCTGCCGCACGTACTCGCGGAACGCGTCCGCCTCCCCGTCGCTCATGCACAGGGCATTGGGCAGAACCACCACGGGGAATTCCGCCAGGCGCCGCAGGTCGCGGCGGGTGAGCACGTCCACCGGCAGGTGCTCCTGCTGCAGCATGAGGAAGGCGCCGTCGAACTCGCGCCGGTAGACATTCTGATGCCGGCCGCTGTGGAACTGGCGCTGGCCGTGAAAGAGCATCGTCTCCTGGGAGAGGTACAGCCCGGCGAAGCGGACCGGCTCGCCCTCCGCGCGCCAGGGCCGGCGCGCTACCTTGAACTCGCTGGCGCGGCGCGCCAGGGCCAGGCCGGCCGCGGGCAGCCGGCCCGTGCGCCCGAGCATGGCGCTCGGGTAGCCGTCCGCGGCGCCCCGCGAGCGCGCGACGGACGTGACGGCATGGTACGGGTCCGGCGGGATGTTGGCCAGCCCGCCCAACACGATGGGATCGTGCAGAATCTCGAACGGCGCCTTGCCCCGCGACATCGCCTGGTAGATGGCCATTTCGGCACCCAGCCGCGCCGGGCCCAGCCCCGATCCGAACCCGCTGCCCGGGTCATGGCTGATGTAGTCGTTGGCCTCCGCCACGTGGTACAGGTCCTCGCTGTACGTCAGGATCGTGTTGTTGATCATCGTCGCGTCCGGCTGGCGCGCCTGGAGGATGCCGCGGTACTCGCGCAGGCAGCGGGCCTCCTCCCGGTGCGCCCACAGCCAGAAGACCTTGTACAGCAGCGAGTCCTCGTCGTGGCGGCGCGGCGGCGCCACGCCGACGTCCTCCCTGAACCGGCGCGCGCACCCGGCGCAGCAGACCAGCCCGGGATGATTGAGCATGTCCACGTACATCCCGGCCATCGGGTAGCGGGCGGCCAGCTCGTCAATCTGGCGGGCCACGAACTCGCCATAGCCCGTGTTCCAGCACAGCCCGCGGCCGTTGGTCGGGCCGGCTTCCGGGTAATAGTGCTTCCACTCGCGCGGGCCGGTATCCGCCAGGCGCAGGTGCATGAACTCGTAGACCCCCACGAAGGCCAGCCCGAGCCGCCGGCTCTCGTCGGCCGCCTCGCCGAACACGTCGCGCCCCTTCAGCCCCGAATGCATGCGGCCCGGCGGGACGGCTGTGGGATAAAAACAGTTGCCGCAATGGCACGAGGCGTAGAAATACACCGTGTCCACGCCCGCGTCGGCCAGGCGGCGGATGATTTCCCGGCCGTCCATCTCGCTCAACAGGCCCGGGATGGTGGTGTTCTGGTCCGAATCCACCGTGTGCATGCCGATGAAAAACCGGCTGTGAAAGTCCTCCGGCCAGCGCTTGCCGCCAATACTCGAGCCCATGGTGTTCTCCTTGTTTCTTTGTTGGGGACAGCCCTTAAATAAATAGTAAATAGAGACCACTGACGGCCCACGACGGAGTGAGTCTCCGTGGCGTTGCCCTGACGCAGCCGTTTCAACTGCCGACTGACTGACAGGTCGTCTCTAACGGGCCGCCTCAAACTGCGAGCTCAGCGAGCTAGTTTGCAGGCGATGGTTCGAAATTTACAAATGTCGATTCTCCGCCATGTCTTTGATGATCTGGTCGCTGAGCATCCTTCTATCGTCTGCTTT
>CAZUYI010000085.1:6017-6872 GCA_964624095.1 uncultured Verrucomicrobiota bacterium
AGTATGACCCCTACGCTCAGCAGGATGATCCCGATGTTGGTTCCTCCTGCAGCGACTAGACCGCTGACAATCTTATCTAGGTTCTTGCCAAACATGATCACGCATAATTCTGGAACAGCCATGAAGAGGCCACTAATGATAATCAGGAGTCTCGCCAACCCCTGAGCTCGGGATTGCAGAAAAAAGAAGGCTATGATCGCTGAAAGCACAGAAATTGTTATGAGGATTGGGAAAAGTGATAAAAGGTTCTCCATGATTATCTCCTTTTCGAACAGGTCATAGGCGCGGCTTACGGCAGTCCCATCGGGTCAGGCGGCATCTCCCGCGCCAGGTCCTGGTCCGCGAGGACGCGCCCGCTCTCCTCGATCCGGACGTGGCCGCCGATATCGCCCGTCGTGTTCAGGCTCACCGCGTACGAGCGGGGCCCGACGTCAAAGGCGAGCCGGACACCGCCATCCGCTTCACTCATGCGGCTTTCGACCATGCGTTCGAGGGTCCGGCCGCCCACCTGGATCAGGTGCAGGAAACAGTCGTCCGCCCGGGCGGCGCCGGGCTTGACCTCGATGCGCCAGCGGCCCACATTCTCGGGCACGTCGGCCGAGGTCGCCATGCCCATGCTTCGCAGGTACGGCGAGTCCGGCGGGACGGGGTAGTTCTTGCCGTCGGCCCAGAACTCCTTGCCCGGCCCGCCGATGGACTCGAGCGCGGCATCCGCCGGGAGCAGTGTCCGGCAGAACAGCCGGCCCTGCTCATGCTCGGCCCAAAACTCGCGGCCCGCGATGGCCGGCTCGTTGGCGGTATGCAGCAGCCAGGTTTTGACGTATTCGGCGCGCGTGGCGGCCACGCGGTCGAGCA
>CAZUYI010000085.1:6882-8949 GCA_964624095.1 uncultured Verrucomicrobiota bacterium
CACCACGAAATGGTCAGGCGCCAGGAAGAGGAACTGGCGCACCATCCGCGCGCACTTGTTCGAGTGGTAGGTCGCCGTGGCATCCACGGCGAAATAGGCGTAGAGCGGCGTGGACTCGAAGGCCAGCGGCCGGGCATAGTTGGGACGCTGGCGCTGGCCGCCGGTGTTGGCCTCGACGCTCGGCCCGAAGTCTTCGTCGGGCATGCGGATCAGCACCGTGTTGTGCGCTACGCTCTGGGAATCGTAGTTCGCGCCGGAATTGCCTTTCCGGATCGCGTTCTCGCCCTGTGCGCGGGTGCCGCTGTCAAGCGCCAGGTAGCCCTGCTTGTAGATCGTGAAGTGGCCCGTGTCGAAGTGCTCGGAGTGATCGCCCGTCTTCCGCTCGGGGTCCCAACGCCCGCAACTTAAGAGGACGTAGGTATGGCCCGGCCCGAATCCCGACGACATCAAGGCCAGGCCGTTGCCCGGGTAATGGCGGGCCAGGGGCAGCCCGTCGGGCAGCGGGGCGTCGGCGGGCGGCGGCACATCGAGCAGGAGCGGCTCGACGGGAAAGATCCAGTCGCCCGTGCACCCGGCCCGCGCCAACCGTCCGCGCAGGTGCATGGCGACGGCCGCGTCCCGGGGATGCGTCTTACCGAAGATGTGGACGAACCGCGTCAGGCCGCCGTACATGTTCTCGCCGTAGGTGTTGTTCCAGCCGCCGGCATGCCGCCACGCGCGGGAAAATCCAAAGTCCCGCACGCACGAGCGGGGCATCCCCTCCCGGATGTCCACCACATTGCGCAGCGCGAATTCCGGCGAGAGCCCCACCCAGGCCCACTCGTCGGGCACCGTGCCGCCGAGCGCCGACTGCCAGCATTCCATGAACACCCACAAGGGGAACTGGTAGGCCGAGATCGCGTAGTCCAGCGTGGCCCACCAGCTCCCGCCGCCGCGCGCGCGGATCACCCGCTCCGGGATCCCGCCTTCGCCCAGCATGTGGTTGTAGTACCCGCGGCCCAGCAGCTCGAGTGCGCGGGCGTTTTCCGCGCCGGTCAGACCCGATTGCGCCAGCAGCAGCCCGACATACCAATACATCGCCCCCTCGTACTGGTGGGCATAGCCGGTCATTTTTCCCCGGCTGACCAGCCCTTCCGCATGGGTGCTGTAGGCATAGCGCAGCAGGTCCCGGCCCAGCGCCAGTCGCTCCGCCTCGGGGAGCGCTTCCCAGACCCAGTCCAAGCCCATCACCAGGTGCCAGTTGGGGTCGTGAGCGTTGAACCAATTTCGCTTCAGGCGCTGATCCAGGCCGGCCCGCAGGAGCCGGCCGACCTTCCCGAGCGTCTCGGGATCGCCGGTGATTCGGTGGTGCATGGCCGCCTGGAACAGACTGGGCCCATAGGGCCCGAAATCGGCCGTCGTGAACTGGTCGGGGAGGCTCTTTACGGTCTTGGTCAGGCCGGCCAGCGCCTGGCCGTCGGCCTCGATGCGGGCCTTGAGAGCAGGCCAGGACTCGGCGTTGAAGAACAGCCTCGGGTGGTCGGGCCGGATGCGCGGGGCCGTTTCCGCCGCCGCCAACAGCGACCGGACCTTGAACTGCATGAACCGATCCGGCTTCCCGCCATCCGAGAGCCGCGCAAACCGATCCCGGGCAACCGAATACTCGCCGGCCTGCAGATACGAGCGGGCCAGGCCCAGTTCGGCCTCCAGGGCGGTGGCCGACTCGGGGGCCAGTCCGGCCGCTTTTTCGAATTCCGCCCGCGCCGGCGCGCAGCGGTCCTCGAGCAGGAGCGCTTCGCCCAGCCCGAGCGCGGCCCGCGCCCGCTGCTCGACTCCGGCGCCGGGCAGCGTCAAGACCGCCTCGCACTGGCGGCGAATGGGCTCGGGGTCGCTCCCGCCGAGCGCGTCGTGAATCAGATTGTCCGCGATCGCCAGCCGGGCTTCCGCGCGCTCGGTGTCCGTGGACGCCAACTCGAGCGCCCGCTCAAAGTCGGCCCGCGCGCCGGCAAAATCGAGCGAAATGGACCAATGCGGCCGGGCGTATTTCCGCTTGCCCGCCTCCATCGCGTCCCGGAAGCCGACCGGCCG
>CAZUYI010000086.1:0-8923 GCA_964624095.1 uncultured Verrucomicrobiota bacterium
CGGATCTACGAAAAGAACCGCCAGTATGACCTGGCCATCGACGCCTACGGCGCCTATTACCAGCGCTATTCCGTGAGCCCGCTGGCGGAGCAGGCCCTCTACGGCCAGGCCCTCTGCAGCTACCGGCTGGCGCGCCAGTACCCCGTGGCGGCCGACCTGCAGGAGAACGCGGCCGCCGCCCTCCAGGGATTCATTGACTGGTATCCCTACAGCGAAATGACCGCCGCGGCGCGCGAGTGCCTGGCGGACTTGCAGCATACGCTTGCCGGCCAGCTCTACAGCCAGGCCGGGCTGTACGAGAAAACCGCCCGGTTTGTCGGCAATCCCGAGCAGCGCCGCACCCGGGTTCAGGCGGCCCGCATGGCGTATGCCCGGGTCATTGACGAGTACCCCGCCTCGCCCTGGGCCGACCGGGCCCATGCGCGGCTCAAGGTCCTTCACCCCACCCTGGAAGTCGTGCCATGACGCGTTCGTTCCGTGCCCTCGCCCTGTCCGCCATCCTGGCCGCGGGCGCCCTGCCGGGCTGCGTGGGATACCGGCTGGGCAGCACGCTGCCCCCGGACATCAAGACCCTCTACGTGCGGCTGTTCGACAACAAGTGCAACGAACCGCTGCTCGAAATTGACGCGACCAACGCCACCATCGCCGAGTTCCAGAAGGACGGCACGCTCCGCCTCGTGCCGCCCGAGAGCGCCGACGTGATCCTCGAGGCCAAGCTGACGGCCATGACCCTCACGCCGTTGCGCTATGACCGCCGGGATTCCGCCAAGCCGAACGAATACCGGATGACCCTCTACGTGTCGTTTACCCTCACGCGGGCCCGCACGCAGGAAATCATCAACGAGGCTTCGGTGATCGGGGAATCCACGTTCCTCTTCGCCGGGAACCTGGCCGGGGCCAAGCGCGAAGCCGTCCGTCCGGCCTCGGAAGACCTGGCCCGGCGAATCGTGGAAAAGGTGGTCGAGACCTGGTAGGGGTCCCGGCGCCGCGTGGGCGGGAGGGCGGAATCAGGCCGGCCCACGGGGGCGGCCCGCGGGGCGACGCCCGCCGGGCTAGCCGGTGGCCTGCGCGGGAGGCGCCACGGCGATCTTAGCCGTTGCGCGCCGCTTGCGGCGGATGGCCGTGTTCCTGTTGATGATGCCCTTCTTGGCGGCCTTGTCCAGCGTGGAGCAGTAGGCCTGGAAGGAGGCCCGGCTCTTGTCCGCATCGTGGGCCGCACAGGCCTCGAACAGCGCCCGGCGCAGCGTGCTGATTTCCGACTTGGCGGCCTTGTTCCGGCGCCGCGCTTTCTCCGACGTGCGCATCCGCTTGAACGCGCTGCTGATGTTCGGCATGACATCCACTCCCTGCTCTAAACCGGTGCGGCCCGGGGCCCGTTACGGCAAACGTGGCAGGCACTCTGCCGCATGGCGCCGCCGAAGTCAAGCCCGGATTTGAAACACGACTCCCGCCCGGCCCTTGAGGTCCCGGCTGCCGTCATGACGGGGGCGCGCCGGGCGCCGCGCGTGGGCCGGCGAGACGCGGCATGTCTTTCCAGAGCGCATCCAGGGCGTAATAGCGGCGGGCCTCGGGGTTGAAGAGGTGGACGACCACCGACACGTAATCGGCCACCAGCCACCCGGAGCCCGGGGCGCCGGCTGCACGGTAGCAGGGCAAGCCCTCGTGTTTGAGGGCCAGCCGGACGGCGTTCAGGAGCGCCTTGAGGTGAGGGGCATTCTGGCCCGTGGCCAGGATATGCGCGTCGGTGATGTCCGAGCGACCCCGGACGTCATAGGCGACCACGTCGCCGCCCTGCTTCTCGGCCAGCGCGGCCAGGATGCGTTCAACCAGTGCGTGGGTATCCACCCTTCATGCCTCCCCAGTTACGCGCGCCGGTACAGTCCGTGCTCGCGGATGTATGCTTCCACGGCATCCGGCACGAGGTAGCGGATGCTCATGCCTTCCGCCACCCGGTGGCGTATATCCGTGGCGGAAATGCCGATCCCATGCCCCTGGGCGAGGTCGGCCTGCAGCCGGCGCGCGATGTCCGGCGCCAGGGCAAGGCTGCGCGCTGCGGCCGCGTCCAGGGCAAAGCCGGGCCGGGCGAGCGTCACGAAGCGGAACTCGCGCAGCAGCGCCGGCGCCTCTTTCCAGAGGCGGAGTTCGGGCAGGGTATCGGCCCCGATGATGAAGGCCAGCTCGTCCCGCGCCCGGGCCCGGGCCAGAGCGCGGAGCGTATCAATGGTGTAGGTGGTGCCGCCGCGCCGGACCTCGATGTCGCAGAGCTCGAACCGCGGCGCGCCCTGCAGGGCGGCTTCCAGCATGGCGACCCGGTGCTCCGCCGGCGCCAGCTCGGCGGCGGGCTTGTGGGGCGGCTGGGCGCACGGCACGAACAGCACGCGGTCGAGGTCAAACCGGTCGAGGGCATCCTGGGCCAGGATGAGATGACCCAGGTGCACCGGGTTGAAGGATCCGCCCAATACGCCCACGCATGCCATGCGATCTCCCCTGCGGTGTCGGCCGGCCGTCCCGACGCCCGTTTGCCCCAGCCCGCGGGTCATGCCCGACGGACCCCGGACGCCCGCCCGCTGCGCCGGGTCCCGGCAACCCAGAGGGCCTGGCGCGCGACGCCCATGAGAATGCGGGCGTCGTCATCCGTGCGGACGCCCCGCGCGAAAATGCGGCGTACCCCGAGCATCATGTGATCGGCCTTGGCGGTGTCCATGAACCCGATGCGCAACAGCATGTCCCGCCACATGGCGAACAGCCGCTCCCGGGTGCGGGAGTCGGCGGGGGGCGATTTTTCCGGGAGCGGCTCGAACCCGCCGCCGGCGGCGAAGACCTCGTAGGCGCAGACCATGACCGCCTGGGCCAGGTTGAGCGCCGGGTAGTCCGGGCTCGACGGGATGCGGACCAAGTGCTGGCAGAACGCCAGTTCCTCGTTGTTAAGCCCGTCGTCTTCCGGGCCGAACACCAGGGCCACCGGGCCCGAGCGGGCCGCGGCCACTATCTCGGGCGCCCACTCGCGGGGGGTGCGCGTGTGCTGGCGGTAGAGCCCCGGCCGCGCCGTGGCGCCGAAGACCTGGGCGCAATCCGCCAAGGCGTCTGCCAGCGTGGCCGTCCGGCGGCAGGTGTCCAGGCGATCGGCCGCCCAGCACGCCATCTTGCGGGCTTCCTCGCGGTCAAAGGAGCCCGCGCCCGCAAGGGCCAGGTCCGAGAGCCCCATGTTGGCCATGGCCCGGCAGACCGACCCGATATTACCGCCGTAGATCGGGCGGCAGAGCACGATACGAATGTTTTGGAGGAGGCACACTTCCGCTTGACTGTTGGGGCGTCTGCCTGAATAGTATCAAACAGGCCGTGAATAACAAAGCAGAAATCAGGCCGCCCCAGTGGATGGTGGTTAAGGCTGTCGTCATAACCATCCTCGCGGGCACGAGTCTGCTGATGCTGCCCTGGTCGGCGCGCTCGGGGGCCTGGACCGATCCGCTCACGGCGCTCTTCATGGCGGCCAGCGCCACCTGCGTGACTGGCCACACGATCGTGGACCCCGGCACGTATTTCTCGGCGTTCGGCCAGGTGGTCCTACTGGCCTTGGTGCAGATTGGCGGGCTGGGGTTCATGACCCTGGCCATCCTGTGCCTGGTGCTGCTCGGCAAGCGCATGAGCCTCCAGAACGAGCGGACCCTGACGACCGCCCTGGGCGTCGAGGCGGCGCATCAGCTCAAGCGGCTCCTGGTCCGGACCGTGCTCTTTACCCTGGCGGTCGAGGGCGCGGGCGCGCTGGCGCTGGCGGGCCGCCTGGCGTGGCGCTACGGCTATACCCAGGGGCGGGCGCTCTATCATGGCGTGTTTCACGCCGTCAGCGCCTTCTGCAACGCCGGCCTGTCGCTGCAACCCGACAGCCTCGCGCCGTTCCGCGGGGACCCGGTCGTGCTGGGGACGGTCGGGCCGCTCATCGTGCTGGGCGGGCTTGGATTCATGGTCATCAACGAATTTTCCGGGTTCCGGTTCGGGCGCGCGACCCGGTTGCCGCGCCTCCGCCTGTCGCTCCATGCGCGGGTGGTCGTGTGGATGTCGCTGGCCCTGATCGCGGCGGGCGCCGTGCTCTTCGGCGCCCTCGAGTGGCGGCAGACGCTCGCGCCCCTGAGCCCGGCCCAGCGGCCGCTGGCCGCGCTGTTCCAGTCGGTGACGGCCCGCACGGCGGGCTTTTCGGCCGTGGACCTGGCGCAGGCGCGCCCGGCCACCCGGTTCGTTATCCTGCTGCTCATGTTCGTGGGCGGGTCGCCCGGCTCGACGGCGGGCGGCGTGAAGACCACGACGGCCGTCGTGCTGATCGCGACCATGGCGGCCATGATCCACGGCCGGCGCGAGACGGTCCTGCTGGGCCGGACGCTCGACCGGCGGGTGGTCGAGGAAGCGGTATCGGTGTTTCTGATGGGTATCGGCGTGGTGGCCGGGCTCTACGGCCTGCTGCTGCTCACCGAGGAAGCGAGCCTGGCCGCCCGGGGATTCGGCGCGGAAGGCCTGCTGTTCGAGGCGGTATCGTCCTTCAGCACCACGGGACTGAGCACGGGAATCGTGCCGCGGTTTTCGGAGGCAGGCAAGCTGCTGGTAGTGTTGGGCATGGTCGTCGGCCGCGTGGGCCCGCTGACCATGGCGCTGATGGTGGGGCTCAAGGAAGCACGCCATCCCATCCGGTTCCCGGAAGCCGACGTGACCATTGGATGAGGTGACGCATGAGACGCATCGGGATTGTGGGCGGCGGGCGGTTTGGCGCCAGCCTGGCGGAAACCCTGGCGGAACGCGGCGTCGAAGTGATGCTGCTGGACCGGGACCGGTCCGTGGTGGACCGCCTGGCCGGCGTGGTGGCCAAGGCCATGGAAGGAGACGCCACCGAGGAGGGGACGCTCGAAGCGGCCGGATTCCGCGATTGCGACATGGTTGTCGTGGCCGTGAGTTCCGACATGGAATGCAGCCTGCTGGCGACCCTGGCCCTCAAGGAGATGAAAGTGCCCGTGGTGATCGCCAAGGCGGCCAGCGACATGCACGGCAAGGTGCTCAGCCGGGTGGGAGCCGACCGGGTGGTCTATCCGGACAAGGACATGGCCGCCCGCCTGGCGCGGACGCTGGTGGCGCCCTCCGTGCTGGACTACGTGGAGGTGTCCGAGGGCGTCAGCGTGCTGGAAATCCAGGCGCCGCTGCAATTCGTGAGCAAGACCCTGTCGGAATGCCGCATCCGGAAGCTGTACGGCGCCACGGTGCTGGTGCTGCGGCGCGCCAAGCAGCCGGACGGGACCCAGGAGACCCTCGTCAGCCCGAATGCCGACGACGTGATCGAACTGGGCGACACGATGGTGATCTTCGGCGCCGACGAGAAACTGAGGGCGCTCGAACGCGAACTGGGCGAGGGAGGCGTCTGAGCGGCGGCGGCCGCGGGAGGTCGGGCATGAAGTCGGCGAGGCGGCGGAACGGGAGGCGGCGGGCGCGCGCGGCGGCCGCCGGGGCGGCGGGCTTCGTGCTGGCCCTTGGGCTGGCGGCCTGCGACCGCGATTGGGACCACACCCCGCCGGACGGGCAGGGGGCCTTGATCGTGGACAACCGCACGGCGGACGACCTGGACGTCTACCTGGACGGCCGGGCGACGAACCGGGTGGACGACTTCGATCACGAGGTGTTCGATGTGGCGCCGGGCGTCGCGCGGGTCGTGCTCGACGAGGCGCACGGCAGCCGCGCGTGGCGCGGCGACGTGGACGTGATCGAAGGCAAGCTGACCGTCCTCGAGGTGACGGAGGTCGGACGGGGCTACGACGTGCGCCTCTACTTTGACTGACGCGCCTACTTGATCGTATGGCGCGTGGCCTTCACGAGCGCGGCCCACAGCGCCTCGACGGTCTGCGCCTCGACCAGCTTTTCGCGGGCGTCTTTCTTGGAAAACGTCTGCGCGAGGCCGGAGAGCAGCCGCAGGTAAAACACGCTGGCCGCGGTCGGAATGACGATAAAGAAGATGATGTGCGTCAGCGCCCGGTCGGCTGGATTGAACCGGATCCCCTTGCGGCTGATGCCCAGGGCCAGGGTCAGGCCCCCGCCCTCGACCCCGCGGGCGTGGGGAAACGCCAGCCCGTGATCCATGGCCGTATTGATGATGGCCTCGCGGGCCAGGGCTTCCTGGAGGAGCTTGTCGCCGTCGTCCACGAAGCCCTCGTCCGCCATGAGATGGGAGAACTCGGCGAACACCTTGTCGCGGTCGGTGGACTTCAGCGAGGGAACCATGAGCGCCGGCGAGGAAAACCGCGCGATCCCCGGCCGGCGAGGCTCGAACCGCCCGCCCATTTTCTTGCTCAGCCGGCGCGGCCGCACCTGCGGGTAGTAGAGGATCCGGGCGCAGTTGGTGCACTGGTGCAGCTTCTCGGCCGCCCGCACCGCGTATACCAGGCTGACGGGCAGCGTCAGGCCGCACCCGGAGCAGACGTTGTTGGAAATGGGGACGATGGCCAACAGGTCTTTTTTCTCGATCTTCTGGAACAGCAGCCGCACGTCCGGCGGCAGGCCTTCCCTCAGGGACTTGATGGACGCGTCGAGGTGCGGCAGGTGTTTGCTGGACATGGCCGCTTCCTGCTCGGACCGGACGAGAATTAGTTCCTGGAGCTGGACGAGCACGTTCAGCAGGGGGTGGACGTTGCCGTTGGAGGCTGGCTTGGCCTCGGACAATACTGTCACTGCGCGGGTCTCCTCATGCGCGACCGGGCTGTGTTGCATCGTACCCCGCGGGCGAGCCGCGGCCGGCGCCCAACGGTGGATTCTCGATCAGGTGGCGACGCGGGGATTCGAACCCCGGACCTAAGGCTTATGAGTCCTCCGCTCTACCAACTGAGCTACATCGCCACACGAGTGACAGCATAGGGCGTCCCGGCGCGGCTGTCAAGGGCCGGTTTTTCGCGTTTTTCGCCGGTTTTTTCGCGGCTTGTCAAGCGCGGGGTATCCGGCTACAGTGTTGGAACGGGCCGCGTTCCCGGGGCGTGTGACGGCATGAATGTCAAGGATGTCAATCTCACGCCGGCCGAACTCAAGGCCATTCTGGAGCACAAGCGCGTGTTGTCGGCCGCCCGGGGCGTCGCGGTGACGCTCGAAGAAGCCATCGCGCATTTCGTGGCGCACTACCGCCTGGACTGGATGCAGGAGAAACAGCGGCGCGACCTGGCGGAGCAGCGGCAGGAAATCGAGCGCCACAAGTATCTCCGCTCGGAGCGCGAGGGCTTCGATATCGGTCGGGCCCGGGCCGCCGAGGAGTGGTGCGAGAAGTACGCGCCGATCTGGCGCGCGGAACACGAGTCGCTCACGCGGCACGGGTTCCTGAAGGTGCGGGTCGTGGTGCGGGACCCGGGCGGGCTGCAGTTGCAGCCCGCCTCGACCCTGGCCACCCTGGCCCAGCGGTTCGAGTGCGACGTGTATCTGCACCGGGCGGGAATGCCCCACTGCAATTTCAGGCTCCAGGGCAAGCCGTATCTCAATGTCAAGTCGGTGCTGTGCCTGCTGGCGGCCGCGGCGCGGCAGGGCGAGGCGCTGGAGTTGATAGCCGCCGGACCGCAGGCCAAGGCGGCGCTCGAGGCGATTGCGGCGGCGATCGGCGGGGATGCCGCGGCGCCGGATATCGAGAACGTGGCGGGAATCGAGTAACGAAAGGAAGTGGGGCATGTCAGGCACCATCGCCGAAGGACAGGAGCGGAACGCGGAGCATCATTCGTGGCAGGCGCTGGCGGCGTTTGGCCGGCGCCAGTTCGGGCCGTTGGCCGTCGGCGCGGCGATCGTCCTGCTGGCCCTGGCCGGCGCGGGCCTGGTCCTGGCGCAGCAGCGGCGCCAGGCCGAGCGCGCCTCCCAGAATCTGTTGGCGGCCCAGACGCCCAAGCAGTGGGAATCGCTCCTCGAACAGTATCCCCGGTCCCCGACGGCGCCGATAGCCCGGCTGGCGCTCGCCACCAGCCACTACAACGAGGGCGCGTATGACCAGGCCCTGGCGGCGTACGGCCTGTTCCTCGACCGGTATCCCAAGCACGTCATGGCCCCGGCTGCCGAGCTGGGCAAGGTGCAGTGCCTCGAGGCGCGCGGCGAGATCGAGGCGGCGCTGAACGGCTATTCCCTCTTTGCCATCGCGCGGCCGACCCATGAACTGCTGCCCCAGGCGCTGTTCGGCAAGGCGCGCTGCCTGCAACTGCTGCAGCGCTTCGCCGAGGCCCGGGCCATCTACGAGGACTACATCGCCGCCCATCCCGAAGGCGATTGGACGGCCCAGGCCGAGTTCTCCCTGCGCGCACTCGAACGCCAGATCCGCGCCCGGCAGGCTGCCCCGGCTCCAACCCCGGCTCCCGCCCCGGATCAGGCCGCGCCGGCAACTCCCGCGCCGGAGGTCAAGGCGCCCTGACCCGGTGTCCGCGGGACGGGGCCCGGCGGCCCCGGCATCGGTCACGCGCAGCCCGGCGCCAGCGAGCCATGGCCAGGTCCGGTCTCATAACGGTCGGTTTCGTGAGCTTGGGGTGCGCCAAGAACCGGGTGGACTCCGAGTGCCTGGCCGCCCACCTGGCCGCCGCCGGGTTTGGCTTCGCCCCCGCGCCGGAGCGGGCGGACGTCGTGGTGGTGAACACGTGCGCCTTTATCCGGCCGGCCAAGGAGGAGTCCATTGCGGCGGTGCTCGAGGCCTGCCGCTGGAAGCAGGCGGGCCGCTGCCGCGCGGTGATCGTGGCCGGCTGCCTGCCGCAGCGCTATCCCCGCGAGGTGCCGGGCGCCTTGCCGGAAGTGGACGCCTTCATCGGCCTGGATGAAGCGCCGCGCATCGCCGGCGCCGTGCGGCGCGCGCTGGCCGGGGAGCCGCCGGTTGCCGCCGTGCCGGATCGAGCCTGCGCCGTGATCGAGCCGCCGGCCGGCCGGCCGGTCTTTTGCCCCGGGCCCT
>CAZUYI010000087.1:0-8825 GCA_964624095.1 uncultured Verrucomicrobiota bacterium
TCGAGACCATCAAGGCGGACCCGGCCGCGTACCTGGCCAAGGCGCGCGCCCGCGGCGAGTGCCCGGAATGCCTGTGCACCGTGTGCGAGAAGTGCGGGGAATTCAAGGGCTCCGAGGCCTGCTGCAAGCCCGGCGCGCCGAGCTGCGACGCCTGCGGCCTGCACAAGGGCGCGCCCGGTTGTTGCAAGCCGGACCGGCTCGGTAAGCTCTTCCCCTGCGGGCTCGATCCCAAGGCCTGCGGCATGAAGCCCGGCGCCTGCGGCGCCGCGAACGCGCCTGCGGCCGGAACCGGCGCGGCGAAGACAACGCCGGCCAACTGACCGGGGACGGACACACCATGATGGGCAAATTCATTCGGCTGGAACGCATCATCAACCGCGACACCCTGCGCACGGTGATCGTGCCCATGGATCACGGCCTGACCGTAGGCCCGATCCGCGGCATCGAGAACATGCGCGACATGGTCAATGCCGTCGCGGATGGCGGCGCGAACGCGGTGCTCGGGCACCTGGGCCTCCCCCTGCACGGGCACCGCCGGCGCGGCAAGGATATCGGGTTGATCCTGCACCTGTCGGGCAGCACCGTCTGGAGCCCGGACCCGAACGCCAAGGTGCTGGTGAACACGGTGGAAACCGCGATCAAGTTCGGAGCCGACGCCGTCAGCGTGCACGTGAATATCGGCGCCTCGAACGAGTCCGACATGCTCAAGGATTTCGGGGAGGTGGCGGTGACCTGCATCGAGTGGGGCATGCCCCTGCTGGCCATGATGTACACCCGGGGCGCCAAGTTCAAATCGGAGACCGATCCGGAAGGGATCCGGCACGCGGCCCGCATTGCGGCCGAACTGGGCGCGGATATCGTGAAAGTGAATTACACCGGGTCGCCCCGCACCTTCAAGAACGTGGTGGCCGGATGCCCGATCCCGGTGGTCATTGCCGGCGGCGAGAAACTCGGCGACGAACGGGATGTGTTCCGCATGATCCGCGGCGCGCTGGATGTCGGGGCGTCCGGCGTGGCCGTGGGCCGCAACGCGTTTGGCCACCGGGAACCCGTCCGCATGATGCGCGCCATCTGCGCCCTCGTCCATGAGAATGCCACGATTGACCAGGTCGTGCGCCTCATGCGCGGGTAGGGAGCCGGCAGAGGGGCCGGCGCGCAGCGCTCGCATGGCAGCAGGACGATCATGAGGCATTGGCTCGTCAGCCTTGGCGCCGCCTGCCTGGTGTTCCTGGGCCTGGTGCTGCCCGGACTGCCGGGCAGCCAGGATGGGCCGGAGTGTAAGCCGGGGTCCGGACGCAGGGCGGCGTGCGAACGGCCGGTGGAACCCGCCGGGTTCGCTTCTTTTTCCTGGCTGCAGCCGGGCCTGGGGCCGGCTGCCGTCTGCCCGTTGCCCGACTTCGCCGCCAGCCCGGCCGGGCCGGCCGGGTGGCGGGTGGCATGGCCGGTCGGGACGGGCCCGTGTTTCGGACCGGCCGGCTGGCCGCCGCTTGCTGTCGAGGCGTACGCCGTCGTTCCGGCCGGCTGGCCGGACCCGATCCCGGACGCCTGCCGCCTGGCGCTCGCGCCGTACGGGTGTGCGCCGGCCCTGCTGGCTGTCGACGCCTGGTCGGACTGGTCTCCGGATGCGGCCTTGCGCGGGGTGGGGGTGCAGTGCCGGCGCCCGACGTTCGAGGAGATGCTGCCCCGCCTGCGGGTCATTTTCAAGACAGAAGGCGTGCCGGCGCAGTGGGTCTGGGTGGCGGAAGTGGAATCCACCGGGAATCCGCTCGCCCTCAGCCGGTCCGGCGCGGCTGGGCTCTATCAGCTCATGCCCGCGACGGCGGCTCGGTTTGGACTCCGGACGGAAGGCGGCGCCGACGAGCGGTTCGATCCCGAGCGGAATGCGCGGGCCGCCGCCCGGTACCTGCGGATCCTGCACCGCCAGTTCGGGTGCTGGAACCTGGCCCTGGCCGCCTACAATGCCGGCGAGGGACGCGTGCGGGCCGTGCTGCGCCAGACCGACGCGCGGACCTACGAGGAGGCGGCCCACTACCTGCCTGCCGAAACCCGCGCCTACGTGCCTCGCGTGACGGCCATCGCCGCCTGGCGCGAGAGCGAGCGCAGCCGGCACGCGGCCCGCCCGCCCGTCACGCCGGCCATTCAGGAGCCCTCGTTATGACCCCCTTGCGCGTCGCCTTTGCGGGATTCCGGCACGGCCATATCCGGGAGGTCTACGCGCGGGTCCAGGAACGCCCCGACACGGAACTCGTGGGCGCGTTCGAGGCGCATGAGCCCACGCGCCAGGCCCTGGCGTCGGAAGGCAAGGTGCGGATTACGCATGCCTCGCTCGACGCCTTGTTCGACGAGGCCCGGCCGGACGTCCTGGCCATCGGCGATTGCTACGGGCTCCGCGGCGCGCTGGCCCTCCGCGCGCTCGAGCGCGGGCTGCACGTCATCAGCGACAAGCCGCTCTGCACGCGGCTCGGCGAGTTGGACCGCATCGAAGCCCTCGCCCGCGCGCGCGGCCTGGCGGTGGGCTGCCAGTTCGGCCTGCGCCAGGGCGCGATGGCCCTGACGGCCCGCGCCGCCATCCAGGCGGGCGAGATCGGCGAGGTGCACGCCATTTCGTTCGGCGGGCAGCACCCGCTCCTGCACGGCACGCGGCCAGGCTGGTACTTCGAGCCGGGCCTGCACGGCGGCACGATCAACGATATCGCCGTGCATGCCGTCAACGCGATCCCCTGGATCACCGGCCGGCGCCTCGTCCGCGTGGCCGCCGCGCGCGCGTGGAACGCGCGCCTGAAGCAGGTCCCGCATTTCCAGGATGCCGCCCAGTTCATGGCCGTGCTGGATAACGGCGGCGGCGTGTTCGGCGACGTCTCCTACCTGATGCCGGACAGCTTCGGGTACGGGCACCCGCTCTACTGGCGCTTCGAGTTCTGGGGCAGCGACGGCGTGCTGGAAATCGGCGCCAAGCGCGCGGGCACGCTGTGGAAAAACGGCGAGCGCGAAGCCCGCCCCCTGACGGCGCCCGCCCCGTCCGGCGTGTCCTACTTGGATGCCTTCCTCAACGAGATCCGGGGCCGGCGGGCGCCCGACCAGCTCACGACGGACGAGGTGCTGGACGCCACCCGCACCACGCTCCTGATCCAGCGCGCAGCGGACGAGGGGCTGTCCGGCGTGGACATCCCGGCCGGGCGCTGACCGCGCGCGCTCACGCGATCTGGCGGTTCAGCGCGGTGATCGGCAGCAGCACGGCCAGCACGATCAGCAGCACGAACAGGCCGATGGCCAGGATGAGGGCCGGCTCCAGCAGGCTCATCCGGCGCGCCAGGAACCGATCCCATCGCTGCTCGAGGCGGTCGGCCGCACCGTCCAGCAGGCGCGCCAGCGAGCCGCCCGTTTCCCCCATCTGGATCCAGCCGGCCAGCGGGGCAAACGCCGGCACGCGCCGCACGGCGTCGGCCAGGCTGCTCCCGTGCCGCACGGCGTCGGCCTCGACGGCCATGCGCGCGGCGAGCCAGCGGTTCCCCGTGGCGTCGCCCGCCAGCCGCAGCGCGTCCACCAGGGGCACGCCCCCGTGCAGCAGCAGGGCTACCGTGCGGGCAAAACGCAGGGCGGCCAGCTGGCGGAACGCCGGCCCGACCAGCGGCAGCCGCAACAGGAGCCCGTGCCAGGCCGCGTACCGCTCCGGGTCGCGCCGCACCGCGCGCCGTCCGAGCGCCGCGCCGGCCGCCGCCAGGGCCAGCAGGGGCAGTCCCGCGCCGACCGCCACGCGGCCGGCGCTCATCATGAACCGGGTCAGCCCCGGCAACTCGAGGTGCGCCTCCTCGGCCAGCAGGGCGCCCAGCCGCGGCATGGCGAACCCGAGCAGGCCGACGGCCATGCCGACGGCTACCGTCAGAATCAGGGCCGGGTAGATCAGGGCCGTGACCAGCCGGTCCCTCAGCCCGGCCTGGGCCTCGAGGGTGTCAGCCACCCGTTCCAGCACGGCGTCCAGCGCGCCGGTTCGCTCGCCGGCCTCGATGACCGCCGCCTCGTGGCGGGTCACCGACCGGCCGGCGCCCGCGAGCGCGGCGGCCAGCGACTGGCCGTCCTTGATCGCGTCGCGCACGGCGGCCAGCCGCCCGCGGATATCCGACTGCTCCGGCGCCTGGATCAGCAGGTCGAGCGCCCCGGCCAGCGGCATTCCGGCGCGGAGCAGGGCCACGAGTTCGCGGTAGACCAGCGTGCGCTGGGAGAGCCCGAACGCCGCCATTCGCGAGCGCGATCCCGCGGCGGCCAGGCGCTCGGCCAGGATGCCGTCGGCCGCCAGCCGCTCGCGGGCCCGTTTCAGGTCGAGCGCCTCGACCAGGCCCTTGCGCGGCGCGCCGGCGGCGTCATACCCGCGGAATTCAAAGGTCTTCATGTCCGGCCCAGGGTGCGCAGGACTTCCGCGGCGCTGGTCAGGCCGCGCGCGATCTTGTCCAGGCCGTCATCGAGCAGGGTGCTCATGCCCGCCTGCTGGGCCAGTCGGCGCAGAGCCCGGCTGTCCGGGCGCTGGCCGCGGATGGCCTCGGCCAGCGGCTCGTCCACCACCATGAGTTCGAACAGGCCGGTCCGGCCCCGGTAGCCCTCGAGGCAGCCGGGACAGCCGCGCGCCGCCCACCCGGTGTCCGGAGGCGCGGCGCGCGCGCCCGACAGCGCGGCCCGCTCGCCCGGCTCGAGCGGGGCACGGACCCGGCAGGCCGGGCAGAGCGTGCGCACCAGGCGCTGGGCCAGCACGGCCCGCAGGCAGGCGGCCAGCAGGTACGCCTCGACGCCCATGTCCACCAGACGGATCACCGCGCTGGGCGCATCGTTGGTGTGCAGGGTGCTGAAGACCAGGTGGCCGGTGAGCGATGCGCGCACGGCGATTTCGGCGGTCTCCACGTCGCGGATCTCGCCCACCAGGATCGTGTCGGGATCCTGGCGCAGGATGTGGCGCAGCCCGCCGGCAAACGTGAGCCCGATCTTCGGCTTCACCTGGATCTGCCCGATGTCCGGGAGCTGGTACTCGATCGGGTCCTCGATCGTCAGGATGTTCAGGCGCGTCTTGTCGAGCTGCTGCAGGGCCGCGTAGAGCGTTGTGGTCTTGCCGCTGCCCGTCGGGCCGCTGACGATCAGGATCCCGTGCGGCTCCCGGATGCGGGCCGACCAGGCGGCCAGCATGGCCTCTGACAGGCCGAGCCCCGCCAGGGGACGCACGGTGGCCTCCCGGTTCAACAGCCGCAGCACGATCCGCTCGCCCTCGGCCACGGGCAGGGTAGCCACCCGGATGTCAATTTCGCGCTCGCCGATCCGCACCCGCGCCACGCCGTCCTGAGGCAGCCTCTTTTCCGCGATGTCCAGGCGGGCCATGACTTTCAGGCGCGAGACCAGGGCGGGCTCGAGCCGCTTGGGCGGGGCCGCCCGCTCGTAGAGCACGCCGTCAATTCGGAACCGGACCCGCAGGCGGTCCTCGAACGGCTCGAGGTGCACGTCGGACGCCCCCGCCTTGATGGCTTCGAGCAGGATCAGGTTGATGAGCTGCGTGACCGGCGCATGCTCAGCCACCTGCAGCAGGTCGTCGCTGCGCGGCGCTACGCGAGCCGGGCCAGCGCCGCGCGGGTCCAGGGTGCGCAGGAAGTCGCTGGCCGTGTCCGTGCGCCGGACATAGCTGCGCTCGATGCCGTCGGCCACGGCGGCCGCGGGCGCCAGCACCGGCGTCAGCGGCTGGTTCAGCAGCAGCGCCAGGTGCTGTTGCGCGTCCAGGGCCGACGGGTCGGACAGTAGCACGGCCGGCCGGCCCCGGTACCGGATGGGCAGCATGCCCTTTGACCGGGCCCACTCGACGGGCAGGTCGGCCACCAGGTCGGGGGCCAGCATGTCGTCCTCCACCCGCGGGACCAGGTCGAGCTGAAAGGTCTCGGCCAGGCGTCGCAGGGTTTCGGACTCGTCCGGCGCCGGATTGGCGGGCCTTTCAACATCCATGGCGCACTCCACGTGAGGGGCGGGCGCCGGGCCGCCGCCGCGGCGTCAGCGGCCCGCGGCCGGTCGGTCCGGGGCCGGCCCGTCCAGCGGCGCAATGACCCGGTTGGTCTCCGCGGCGAAGGCGGTCTGGGCCTCGATCCGGCCGCTCATGGCCCGGGCCGACGCGGCGTTGGTGGCCACGTGCGGCGTGACGAAAATCAGCAGGTTCGTCCGCTCGACGGCCTCGACCCGCGTGCGGAACAGCCAGCCCAGCAGCGGTATCGCGCCCAGGAAGGGGATCTTGCGCTCGTTGACCACCGTATCCTCGCGCATCAGGCCGCTGATCACCACCGTGTCGCCGTCGGGCACGGTGAGGGTGGTGCTGACTTCACGCTTGGCGATGGTGGGCGTGAAGGCCTTGCCGCCCGTCGAGCTCTCGAGGATCGCCTCGATGCTCGGGTTCATCTGCATGCGCACCTCGCGGTTCGGGTTGACGTGCGGGGTGACGCTGAGCTTGATGCCGACGTCCACCCGGTCAATGTTCTCGATGTAATCGCGGGAAGTGCCCGATCCGCCCGCGACGGTGGACTTGAGAATCGGGATATTCTTGCCGATGGTGACCGTGGCCGGCTGGTTGTTCTGGCTCCAGAGCGGGATGTTCGAGAGGATCTTGAATACGCCCTTCTTGCGCAGGGCGTACACGTTGAGCAGGGCCGGGAACCGCGGCACCACGTTGCCCTCGGCATCCGTGTAGCTGCCCCGGGCCAATCCGAAGGTCAGCCCGTTCGGCACCATGCCGCTGACGATCTGCTCCATGAGCGTGTCGGTCCCTTCCGCCGTGCGCATGCCGCCGAGCGCGACCGTGGAGCCTTCCGACGGGCTGCCCGCGGCCAGGAATTCGGAACCCAGTTCGCTGCCGTCGCTCAGGGTGAGTTCGGCGATCATTACCTCGACGAGCACCTGCTGCGGCGGCTGGTCCAGGGTGTCCATCAGGTCGCGCACCATCGCGAAGTCGGCGGGCGCGGCGTCAATCAGCAGCGCGTTGTTGGCCGGGGAACACTCGATGGAAATCTTCTGGTCCTGCGGTTTTTCGGCGCGCTTCGAGAGCAGGGCCGTCAGGGTCTTGGCGGCCTCCTCCGCCGAAAGGTACTTCAGGAACAGCGCCTTGAGATGGCCGTAGCCGCCCTGGGGCTCGGTGTCCAGGCGCGCGATGAGGCGCTTGAGCTCGGCGAGCTGGGCCGGCGCGCCCACCAGGATCAGGCTGTTGGAATGGGGCGTCGCGATGACCAACGCGTTGAGCGGAAGGCCTTCCCCGCCGGGCTCGCCGGCGGGAGGCAGCCGTTGCCGGAGCCGCTCGCCGGCGCTATCCGGCCGGCGGGCGATCCCGTCCATGGCCGCGTTGAGCTCGTCGGCCATCGAGGCCGCGTTCGCGTAGCGCAGCGGCAGCAATTCGAGCGTCCGCGCCAGGCCGGGCCGGTCGAGCTGCGCGAGGATGGCATCGAGCCGCCGCAGGCCGGCGGTGGTCTCGGTGACCACCAGGCCGTTGATCGAATCCAGGGTGCCCAGCGCGCCGGCCTTGCCCTGGCCCACCATGGGCTCCAGCAGCCGGCGCACCTCCGCGGCCTGCACGTGCTGGAGGCGGATGACCTTGGTGACCACGCCGTCGGCCGGCAGAACGGCGCCCTCGGGCAGCACGGGCGCCAGCGGCATGGGGCGCCGCTCGCGCTGCACGATGCGCGTAATGCCATCCTGTTCCACCACGCCGCAGCCGGCGGCCTCGAGGATCGCCGCGAAGAGGGGCTCGACCTCGCTGAGCGGAATCTGCGGCGGGGTGACCACGGTCACCCGGGCGTCAATGTCCTTGTCCATCACGAAGCGGCGCCCGGTCAGGTCGCCGACCAGTTTCACCAGGAACCGGAGATCCACCTGGTCGAAGTTGAAGTTGACAAACGGGTCCCGGGCGGCCGGGACGGCCGCAGGCGCGTCCGCGGGCGCCGGCTGGGCCCGCAGGCCGCGGGGCGCCGGCCCGGCGGCCAGCCAGCCGGCGGCCAGGAGCATGATCCAGCGGGTAGTCATGGCGCGGTGTCGCACGGCGTGCCGCGTTCTCATTGGGCGCCCGCCCAGCCGCGGGCGGCGACCCGGGCAATGCCTCGTTCCGAGGCGGTCACGAATCCGACCAGGTGTTCGATTTCGGGGCAGGAGGGCAGCTCCGCCTGGATTCGCGCGACGGCTGCCCGCAACCCGAGCCGTTCGCGGTACAGGAGGCGGAAGGCGTCCTTCAGCGCGCGGCGCGCCGCATCCGTCACGTCGTGCCGCTGGAGGCCGACCGTGTTGAGCCCGTGGATGGTCGCCGGGTTGCCGTCGGCCATCATGAACGGGGGAATGTCCTGGGTGGCCTTCGAGCACCCGCCGAGCATGCACAGGCGCCCCACGCGCACGAACTGGTGCACGCCGCACAGCCCGCCGATGACCGCCTGGTCCTCCACCACCACGTGGCCGGCCAGCGTGCCGGCGTTGGCGATGATCACGTGGTGGCCCACCTGGCACTGGTGGGCCACGTGCGCGTAGGCCATGATGTGGCAGTGGGAGCCCACGCGGGTCACGTCGCCCTCGCGGGTGCCGGCGTTCACGGTCACGTACTCGCGCAGGGTGGTATGGTCGCCGATTTCCACGAAGGAGACGCCCCCGTCGTATTTCAGGTCCTGGGTCTGCGTGCCGATGCTGGCAAAGGGAAACACCGCGCAGCCGTCGCCGAGGGTCGTCCAGCCGTCCAGCACGACGTGTGCCATCAGGCGCGTGCCGCGCCCGATCTTGACGTGCGGGCCCACGACGCAATACGGGCCGATCTCGACGCCGTCGTCCAGTTCGGCGCCGGG
>CAZUYI010000088.1:0-8795 GCA_964624095.1 uncultured Verrucomicrobiota bacterium
CAGCGGCAGCGATTTCTCATGCCGGCCGTCGAGCGCCAGGTCCACCGCGTAGCGGCCCGGTTTCTCGAATTTCAAGCCGTTGATGTTGAGCACCAGGTTGGCGCAGACGGTCAGCAGGTTCGGCGGGCATTTCACGACGACGCTCCCCTCGATCGTCGGGACCACCGGCTTGCCGTCTTCGTCCATGATCCCGATCCGCACCCGGTGCGTGCCGTCCTCGATCCGCTCGAAGCGCACGCGCAGGGCGATCGCGCAGTGCGGGTGCGCCACGGGGAATTGCTTGGCCCAGATGCTGTCAAAGGCGCCCAGTAGATTCAATTTGCCGCCGTAATCCGTCGCCGCGTCGCAGAGCGCAAACAGCTCGACGTCCATGTCCGTTCCTCCTCTTCGCGAGCCCGGCCACCGTCCCGGAGCACACGGACAGCCGCACCCGCTGGAATGAAGTATGATCGTGCCGCCTTACCTTGTCCAGCACGGACGGAGCCGGCCCCCGCCGCCCGGACAAAAAGATTGATTCCTGGCCGCGCATCCCGTATGGTGCGCCCTTGACGCAGCGGAGGACCCGTCCCGTTCCACCGGCTGGACGCTCCGCCGGGCCCGCCGGGTATCTTTGCCGCGACGGGCGTTCGACGATGGCGAGATAGCTCAGATGGTAGAGCAGCGGACTGAAAATCCGCGTGTCGTCGGTTCGATTCCGACTCTCGCCACCTTCCCCGCAACAGGTGCATCCGCCGCCGCGTGCGGCGCCCGCGCGCGCCGCGGCTCACTCAGACGGCGCTGAGGATGCCGCCGTCCACGTAGAGAATCTGGCCGGTGATGAAGTCGGCGGCCGGGCTGGCCAGGAACACGGCGGCGCCGGCAATGTCCTCCGGCACGCCCCAGCGGCCGAGGGGGGTGCGTTCAAGAACCCAGCGGTTGAACGCCGCGTTGTCCTGCAGCGGCCGGGTGAGGTCGGTCCGGATGTAGCCCGGCCCGATGGCGTTGACGGTAATGCGGTGCCGGGCCCAGTCCACGGCAAGCGATTTGGTCAACTGGCGGATGCCGCCCTTGGCGGCGGCGTACGGGCTGTTGTCGCGGCGGACGCACTCGCTCAGGAGCGAGGCGATATTGACGATCTTGCCGGGCTGTTGGCGCGCGATGCGGTCGCGGGCGAATGCCTGGCAGAGGCGGAAGACCGCGGTCAGGTTAACCCGCAGCACCGCGTCCCATTGCGCGGGGGTGACCGTTTCGGCCGGGCCGCGCGCCGTGATGCCGGCGTTGTTCACCAACACGTCCACCCCGCCGGTCCGGCGCAGGATGCGGGCGTACAGCACGTCAATGCGGCGGGTGTCCCCGAGGTCGAACACGAAGGCGTCTATGCGCGTGCGGCCGCCCGCGCGCAGCCGGGCGGCGGCCGCGCGTAAGGCGCGCGCATCCCGCGCCACGAGCGCCAGGTCAGCGCCCGCGCGAGCGCAGGCCGCGGCGATCGCCAGGCCGATGCCGCGGCTGCCGCCGGTCACCAGCACGCGCTGATGGTTCAGGCGGAACGAATGCAAGCCCATAGTGTCTCCGTCCCCGCTGGTTGCCCCTGTGTTCACAGGCCGAGCGGCACGTCCACGGCGGCGTAGCCGCTGCCGGAGAGCCGAACGCGCCAGACGGAACCGTCGGTCCTGCGGACCGCTGGGTCGGCCAGGCCGTCCCTGTTAAAGTCGCTGGTGCGGAGGCCGGCTATCGGCGACGGGGCGGCGTGGACGCGGACGCTGCGCGGCACGGCGGGCGCCGTGTTCCACAAGGCGTTGCCCGCCTGGCTGGCCATGACGGTCACGGTGACCGTCTCCGTGAAGCTCAGGCGGTTGCCGCCCGCAAGCATGCCCGGGCCGAACGCCACCGCGAAACTCACCGGCAGGCCGGAGGAGGCCGTCGCCAAGAGATGGAGGACGCCGGTTGTTACCTGATCGGGAATGGGCGCGAAGACAATGGACTGGTATGATTGTATCGGGCCTGAATCATACTCATAGGCGACCATATCCACCGTTCCATTCCAGATTCGTTGATGGCCGTCCACGTCAAGCGGGGTGACGTTGGCCGGAGCCCACGCGTTGTGGCCGGCGTGTATGCAGGGAGAGCCGGCGGCCAGGTGATAGTCACCGGCATAGTGGGCAACAAAGAGCGGCTCAGCCGTGGTGTTGCCATTGCCGGAGGGGGTGTCAGGAGCGCAGGTCCCGTTCATCATGGCGCCTGTTGTTCAGAACGGAATAACCAAGAATCAAGAATACGATATGCCGAACGCCCGCGATGTCAAGGACGTGGACGGCAAGTACGATTCTCGTAGGACAACGGCGCCCCTCCGCCCGCTTCATTCACGCCGTATCCGCGGATACATACTGACGGGAACGTCGCTTGCCGTGACGGGGGAGAGGGGTAAAGGGCGAGTATGAGAGGCGTTACGGCTCATACTCCGTCGCTTGCTTTCCTGTTTCCAATTGCGCGGCGTCTATCCAGATCCTACCGTCCGCGCAGGTCTTGGGATCAGACCAGCGCAGCACCAGGTATGATGTGTGCGCCGGAAAACGCACCGGCAGCGCGTATCGCTGCCATTCGGTTGTGAGCGTCACATTGGTTGACACCGCCACTCCGCTGACATGCAGGGCGGCCTGGACGCCATCCCGGTTGGCCCGCATCCAGGAGGAGAACACAAAATCGGTCGCTTGCGGCGTCAGCGCCGGATCAATCTGGTATTCAATGTAGGTGGGCGCACCGACCTCCATGCGCAGGCACTGTGTTCCGTGATACGGCCGGTTGGTGTCCACACCCCATTTTTCATGAATGGCGCCGATCCTTTCGTCCGGCAATATGGGGTTGCCGGCGGTGCGGTAATAATCCGGCCAACCGGGAATGAACGCGTGCTCGAAACTCGAGTTCGGCAACTTGTTCTTTTTACCGGTGCGGTTCAGATCCGCGTCGGCGGTCGGTTCCCTCCGTGCCAGCTCCGGATGCGGCTGCAGTGCGACTGTTATACTGATTTTCGATCCGCCGTCGTCCCGACCGGTTGGATCGTCGGAACGATGGCGGACACCGGTTCGCGGTTCCATTTCGGACTGCGGATGTCCATGCTGCTTGCCGCCTTCCGCAGGCTGCACTCGTATCCGATACGCCCGGGTCCCGAAGCCCTCGATCCGATCCGTGAACGCGCGCGCCGAAACCGGCAACGTCGTTTCGCTGAATACGTGTTGGACTGCGCCTGTTTCACCCAGCAGCGACAGCGTGAAGGTTGCGGTGACGGGGTAATCCACGGTATTCGCGCACAGCAGCACATAGCCGCCCGCCGGATTCCGGCGCAACGCCGCGTGGACCTCCATGAATGTCTGGTTGATCGGATCCAATGCGCCGGGCGTGTACATGGTGTCCTGCTCGACGTCCGGCGTCAGGCAGACCGGACCCAAGGTCTTCATTTCCGCCGCCAGTTGTTTGATCGTATCGGCCATGGCTTGCGAGCACAGGGGATAAAAGAAATAGAAGATCCCCTTGGAGCCATGAATCAACGCCAGATACGTTTGGCAGCGTTGTTCGGCCGGCGTCAGGGCGCGCTTGCGGCAGCCCGACCAGTATTCCGCCTGCGGCACGGTCATGACGACCCGCCGCGCGCTGTCGGCCAGTCGTTTGGTCCGCGCCACCATGGTCGCCACATACGTCACCGCGGCTTTTGACGGACGATTCCGGCCACCCGCGGGCTCCCAGTAAGGGTTCTGCACCAACACATCGCACCAATCCGTTATGCGCTTCATGAACGCGGGCGAGTCCCACAAGGTATTGTACACCACAAAGACCGGATGATGGCCGTCCCGGTCATGCAGCAGGGCGTAATAGGCAACCCCGGCCTCATCCTGATTCAGGCCGGGGAGGTTCGGTTCGTCGAATAGATTGTATCCCAGCAAAGGGCTGGAGGTTTTCACCGCATCGGCCACGGCCCGCAGCACCGGCACCTGCCGCTCATACATGGATAAAAATATCCGGCCCTTGTTCTGCACCGGCAGTCCTTTCATCCGCGCGTGATGCACCATGAAGGTGCGCAATCGGGTCAGGCTCCGACCGCGGGGCGAAGCGACAAACGCGCTCAATTCCGCCCGTTGCTCCGGCGTCAGGACTTCCCGGACATCCGCGCCGACCGCCGTGGGGATGGTATAGGCGTCCGGGCGGAACACCACCTGTAATCCATGCCGCCCGGCGGCATGAACATACGCCAGGGCATGGGCGGCGGCATCGTCCGTATGGGTCACCGCCGCGCCCCGCCAATGATAAATGCAGTTCATGCCCATGTCCGCCACATCCTTGAATGCCCAGTCATCCTGCGCCGTCATCCCGAACATCACAACCCCAAACGGGAAGAACGGCTCGCCGTTGCGCAGCAGGATGCGATGGATGTGGTCAACCTTCCACTCGCCGGCCGGGTTCGGCGCGCGTTTGGTCACGACCAGCGTGTGCCGGGACACCACATCCTCTGCCCGGCACAATTCCAGCCGCACGCGGTGTGCGCCCGCCGGCAACTCCTTCAGCGGCACGTAAAATTCCCCTTCCAAGGGAAGGGTCCCCGCCTGCGCCACGATCCGGCCATCCGACCCCACCGCCCGCAAGGTCATCGTCCGCAGCTCCGCGGCCGGCACGCCGATCCGGTAGACTGCCCGCGCCGCCGTTTCCGTCGTGTAATAATTGCGGTCCAAAAAGACCGACCATATGTCCAAGATCTCCGGTTGATCCAGCCGCACCGCCTGCCGCACCTCGCCGGTCTCATCCACAACCCGAACGACGGCCGTCCGCGCCCCCAGCGCGGCCACCGGCACGGCGATCACCACCGTTTCCGCGGTTCCGTCTGAGGGCACCGTCACGGTCCGACGGACGGTCTGACCGACGCCATGGTCCGGCTGGTCTTCGACCGTCAAAGTGACGGATCCGCCTTGCCGGCCCGCATCCAGAACGGCCGCCCGCACGCCATAGGCAGTGTTGCCGTCCCTCCCGTCGTACGGCTCGACGGCAGCCGCCGAGACCAACGGCAGAAACGGCGTCTTCCAGGCCGCGCCGGCATCCATCCCGCGCAACCGTCCGAACCGCTCCGGCTCGTTGAATGAGCGCGCCAATGGCGCCCAACTCCATGTCTCACGATGAACTCCCACCTGCGCCGCGCTGGCATCGCGCTCCACGATGGCGGTGTCCACCATGGCGTTGAACCGAATCCTGGCGGGATCCCCCCCGTCCAGCAGCAAGGCCAACGGCAGCGCCAGTTCCACGCTCCAGCCCGCGTCGTCCTGCGCCGCCGCCGACCGCCAGGGCATGTTCCAGGTCTCGCGCCCGCGCCCGCGCGCCATCCGGAAATCCGCACGCGTATTGATGGGGCTGACCAGAAACTGATAATACAACGCCCCATCCGTCCCCGGATCAACCGACACCTGGACGTTATCCTCCTGCTGGAGATCCGCGTCGTGCCAGCGGAAGGTCGGCGGATTTCGGTCCAGGACCGGCTGCGTTACCCGGAACCCGACATACAGCCAGGCGTCATCGCGGATGACCTGCACGGTATGCGGGTTGTTCCCGGCGCCGGGTTGGCCGATCATGCAGAGGTTGCTGAGCGTCGCGGCCGCCCGCCAGACGGCGTCGTCCAGCGCTCCGTCAAGCCGCGGCGGCGTTTGCGCCGCCGGTACGCTCAGTTCCGGCAGCGGCGCCGCCGCATTCCCTGCCAGCGCCGCCGCGCCCGACATGACCAACATCCATGCCGCCATTCCCGCGTTCCGCATGGCGATGCCTTTTCGTGAAGGGCTGGTCAGGAAGGCCGAGGCGGCCCTGCGACCCCCAGCGTCCGCTCCGGATGTATTCGAGGGTTGACCCTCCCGCCTCTGCTTCCCCCAACAACGGCCTGGGGAAGGGCTCGTCCCTGCGCCACAGGCATGTCTTCTTCCTGGCGAGACATCCTTCAACCCCGCGCCTGTTGTGCCCACGCCCGGCGTGCATAGGCCAGGGCCTTCCGGGAAGGCTTGATCTCGCCCAGTATGCTCGGCCACGGATCGCCCGCCTTGCGGCACGCGGGGTCTGGCTGCCAGTGGTCGTCTGCGTACCGCCGGCGCACGGCGTGCTTGCGAAAGTCGGGGACTTCAAGCGGGCAGGAATCCCTCAACGCCGAGCGGTAGGCCAGAATGCCGACCACGGAGGCCGCGACGCCGCGATAGACGTCCCAATAGGGCGGGTTGCCCGTGCGAATCGCCTCGGCGAAGGTGTAGTTCATGAAGTAGTCGCCTCCGCCGTGGCCGGTCTTGGCGGCGGCCCGGTGCTGCGCCGGGAACGCGGGCCGGTACGTGATGTCCTCCGGCCTCTCGTCGCCTTCATGGTAGTTCTCGCGGCGGAGCCAGACCCGGTTGGAGTCGCCGAGCCGGAGGTTCTCCATCTGCCCGCGGCTGCCGTGGATGCGCACCCAGATGCTATGCCCGCGCAGACCGACCTGCAGCAGTTTGACCACCGCCCCGTTGTCCATCCGCACCACAATCATTGACGCGGCATCGTTCCGCTGCACGCTGCGCTGGGCCACCGGATCGTCCGGGCGGCGGGTGATGACGAACCCGTTGACTCTGGCCGGACGCGTATCGGTGATGAACATGACCGGCGCCAGGGCATGGGTGCAGTAATAGGTGGCGGGAAGCCAGTTGCGCCAGTGGTCGAACCCGGGCGCGATGACGCCGTGGTCATCCGCGCTCCAGGACGAGACGTATTCGCCCTCGCCGTACATGAACGTGCCGACCCGGCCGGCCTGATAGAGCCGCCGCATTTCCTGATTGAAGAGCATGTAAGGGTAGTTCTCGGCGAACATGTAGATCTTGCCGCTCTTCTCGACCGCCTCGATCAACGCGACCCCCTGGGCCAGCGTGAAGCAGGCGGAGGTCTCGGACATCACATGCTTACCCGCCTTGAGCGCCTTGACCGCAAACGGGGCGTGCTGATGGAAGTAGTTGGCAAGCACAACGGCATCCATGTCGTGTTCGAGGAACTGATCGTAATCCGTATAGACCGCCACCTTGAGTTCCCGGCGGAGCTTTCGGAGACGTTCCTTCTGCGTGTCGCACAAGGCAACCAGTTTCATCCCCATCTGCGGTCCGGCTATTCTCACAAAGCCGCCCCCGCGGCCCAGGCCGATCACGCCCACGCGGATAGGTTTCTGTTTCCGCGTCGTCTTACCTTGCATCATGACAGTCTCCAATGGTCCAGGGATGTCTCAATCGGCTTTTTCCGTGTACCGTCCGGCCGCGCGACGGAGCGCGCGGCCCACCGCCGTGCTCCGGAGGCGCGGGCGTTCCGCGCACGCGCTTCCGTTGCCTGCGGTTCAACGCCACGCTACGGCTCGTAGTCGGTGGCCTGTTCCCCGGCCTCGAGTTGCACGGCGTCCAGCCAGACGGTGTCGCCTTGTTCGCGCTGGCTGAAATACCAGCGGAGCACCAGGTACCGCGTAGCGGCCGGCATGGAGAATGGCAGGCTGTACCGCTGCCAGTTTGTGGTCAGGACCACATTGGTGGAGACCGCGAGCGGGCTGATATACAGGCTGGCCCGGATCCCCTCGCGGTTGCTTCGCATCCAGGCGGAGAGCGTATAGGGCGCCGATGCGGGGTTGAGCGCGGGATCGGCATGGTACGCTATGTGGGTTTGGCGCGACGCGTCGTTGCCCGCGCCGCCCATGCGCAGGCACCATCGGCCATGGTACGGGTCTCGATCATCCACGCCCCAGGCGGCATGCTCCTCGCCAATCCGATCCGGCGGCGTCAACGGTGTTCCCATATAGCCGTAATAGTCGGGCCAGCCGGGCACCCCCGCTTGCTCGAAGCTCGAGTTCGGAAGCCAGTTCTTCCGGCCGGCCCGGTGCAACTCCGCGTCCGCAGTCGGCTCCGGTTCCGCCCGTTCAGGCCGCGCGGTCATGGTGACCCACAGGTCCAGGTTCGACGTTCCCGCAGCGGTGGCCTCCGGCAGGGCGCCAAGGTCGTACGCACGGGTTCCCAACGCCTCGATCCGGTCGTGGAACGTGTGGTCCGACACCGCATGGGGTTTCGCGTCGAACAGGCGGGTCACGACGCCCGTCTCCCCGAGCCCCGCCACCCTGAACACCGTATCCACCGGGTAACAGGCGGTATTGGCGGCCAGCAGAATGGATCCGCCTTTCGGCCGACGCCGCACGGCGACCTGAACATCGGTGAATGTCCGGGCGATCGGGTTCAGTTCGCCCGGCGTGTACCGCACGGTCTGCGCGATCTCCGGCGTAAGGCAGGCCGGCCCCAGGACCCGTAGTTCGGCGCCCAGTTGCGCGAGCGTCTCGGCCATGGCCCGGGATGTCAGCGGGTAGCAGAAATAGAACAGGCCCTTCGACCCGTGAATCAGGGCCAGGTAGGTCTGGCAGCGCTGTTCGGCCGGCAGCAGGCCGCGCGGCCCGCGGAAGATCTCGGCCAGCGGCACGGTCATCGTCACGCGCCGGGCGCTGTCGGCGAGGCGCTTCGTGCGCGCCGTCATGTGGGCCACGTGGTTCACGGCGGCTTCCGCCGACGCGCCGGCGCGTCCCGTAACCCAATAGGGATCCTGGACGAGCACATCGCACCAGCTCGTCGTCCGCGCCCGGTAATCGCTTCCATCCCAGAGGGTATTGTAGACCACGAACACCGGATGGTATCCGTCGGCGGCATGCAGGTGTGCGTAGTAATCGCGGCCGGCGGCATCCTGATTGAGCGTCGGAAGATTCGGTTCGTCGAACAGCTGGAACCCGATCAGGTTGGGCGCCGACTTCACGGCCTCGGCCA
>CAZUYI010000089.1:0-4643 GCA_964624095.1 uncultured Verrucomicrobiota bacterium
GGCCATCCAAGCACAGAGCCCGCCCTTGATGCAAGGAAAAAGGCCGACACCGCGCGGGACGGCCGGCTTTTGGATTGACGCGGCCGGCGCGGAGCCTACTATCCGATACCGGGCAGCCGCATTCGACGAACAGGGATACATGGGCAGGGCGGCTTCAGACGGCCCGCGCGGTGATTCGCCATGCATACGCCTTCCAGCCGCCCGACGTCGGGCCGCGTCGCGCCGTTCCTCAACGGACTCATGCTCGATCCGGCGCGCATGCCGCTGCAGATGGACTGGTACCGCCGGCTCATCCCCTGGCTGGGGCGCTGGGGCTACAACACGCTGCTGCTCAACCTGGCCGACGATTCCGGCTGCGCCCTCCGGCTGGCCTGCCGGCCGGAACTGTCCAGCCGCATGGCGCTCACCCACGAGGAGGTGCGCGAGCTGGTGGGCCTGGCCTCGGCCCACGGGCTGACGCTCGTGCCGATGATCGCGACGCTGGGCCATACGGGCTACATTTACTGGCGCGATCCCTACCGCCACCTCGTGGACGGGCTGACCGAACGGGGCCGCAAGGTGCTGTGCCCGGCGCGGGCGGAAAGCCGCCGCCTCCTCACCGAGATTCTCGAGGAGGTCATGGCCCTGTTCCCCGGCCCCTACCTGCACGTCGGCCTGGACGAATCCGGGGAGCTGCCCAAGAAAACCTGCCGCCAGTGCAGCCAGAAATTCGCGGGCCTGACGGAGCCCGACTTCATCGCGCGGCAGCTCGCCTGGTTGTGCGCCCTGGCCGAGCGCCGGGGCAAGCAGCTCCTGTTCTGGGCCTTCGGCAAGCTGAAGGCCGAGCGCGACGAGGTCATCACCCGGGACGCCCCGGCATCCGCCATCGCCTGTCTCTGGTACTACGAGGAAAAGAAGGCCGACCTCGACGATCGCGCCGTCGCGTTCTTCATCCGGAAACGACGCCCCCTGCTGGGCGTGCCCTCCCTGGCCTGCTGGCCCAACACGACCGTGCTGCCCAACCAGGCCAACCTGGACAATATCCGCCGGTTTGCCGCCATCATTCACCGGCGCGCGCGCCGCCCGGAAGTCCGCGGCCTGGTCAACTCGGTCTGGCAGCACACGTATACACTGCCCGGCACGCTGATCTACGGGATGGCCTATGCCGCCGACCAGTTCCGCCGGCCGGGCGGCTCGCCCCGGTTTGCCGCGCGCTTCGCAAGGGCGTATTTCGGAGCGCCCGTCGGCCGGCTGCTCCGCGACCTGCACGCCTGCGCCCCGCGGTACCGCGAACTGGACCACGTCATCGAGTGCTCCTCCGCGGCCGATATCCGGGGCGTGTCCCCGGAGGAATCCAGCCGGGCCCGTGCCATGGGGCGCCGTGCCCGCGCGCTCGCCCGCGCCCTGCGCCGGGCCCGGCCCGCCGTGAAAACCAACCGCGATATCTTCGACGCCTACCTGCTGGCGGCGGATATCCTCGCGCACTGGGGCGACCGGGCCGCCGTGCTGGCGGCTCCGGCGCCGGCCCGCGCCGCGCTCGCCCGGCTGGCGGCCCGCGCCCGGATTCTGGCCGACCGCGCCTGGCGGGCGTGGGACGCGGCCTACGACCCGAAGCATCCCTGGCGGACGCTGCGCCAGGCGCCGGATACCGTCCCGCCGCCCCCGGTGAACATTGACCGCTACTGTTACTGCGAGCCCGGGTTCCACAGCAACAAGCACGTGTTCGCCTCCCTGGAATGGTCCGCCCGGTTCCTGGCCCGGGCGGCACGGCGGCCGGCCCTGTTGCGAGCATCCGCTCCCGCGCCATGACGACCCCCGCCCCCGCGCGCTGCCTGGCCTCCTTCGCGCTCGACGACGCGCCCGCCAACGAGGTATTTCCCGCCGACCTCGACGGCGACGGACGCCTCGAGCTACTCTGCTGGCAGTCGCCCGGCATTTACCAGTCGCGGTTGTTCAATCCGGGCAGCCCGTTCTGGGACCAGCCTTACGGCGACGGCGCCCGCACCCGGCGGACCGACGCCTGCCTGACGGCCCTCACGGCCGATGGGCGGCGCCTCTGGCAATACGGCTTGCCCAAGGCCTACGCGGACGGCATCGAATGCATGACCCACGTACCCGACCAGATGGTCTGGTGCGAAGACCTGGACGGCGACGGCAAGCCGGAAGTGGCCTTGATCCACGGCCGGCGCCTCCTGCTGCTCGAGGGCGCCTCCGGCCGGATCCTGCGCGAGGCCGAGCTGGAATCCGACAACGTTGGCATCGTCCGCGCGGCCCGGACGCGCGCCGGCGCGAGGCTCCTGGTCAAGAACACCGAGGCCGCCTATCCGCCCGCCTGGTACGGCGATCCGGCGCTTCTCTACGATGCCGAGCTCCGCCTCGTGGCGCGGCTGCCCCGGACGGTCGGTTCCGGCCATTCGCCCCGTGCCGCGGACATTGACGGGGATGGCGACGAGGAATGGCTGATCGGCTACGAAGCCTACCGCGCCGACGGCCGGCGCCTCTGGCGCCTGGACGCCGTGGACGAATCCGCCTACGATCCCGCGGCCCACCACGTGGACCAGTTGCAGCTTGGCCGGTTCGGACCCGGCCGCGCGCCCGGCATCGTCTATGCCGGCAGCACGATGGCCTACGGGGCCGACCTGTCCGGGCGCTGCCTGTGGCGCCTGAATCTCGGGCACCCGCAGCACGTGGTGGCCGGGCAGTTCACCCCCAGCCGGGATTACCGCCAGCTCGCCATCCTCGGGAACCTGGGCCATAACGTCATCTTCCTCCTGCGCGACGACGGGAAGCTGATGGACGTCCTCACATTCGGCCTGCGCTGGCCGGAACTGCCCGGGTGCGCCCGGAAGCCGCACAGCGGCGAGGGCTTCCTGCTCTACCCGGGCGGGTGCGAGAACGGGTGCGACGCGCTGGTGCTGCGCGATTGGGGCTGGCCGCGCCTGGTCAACGCCCGCGGCGAGGACGTCTGCCTGATTCCCGAGCCCGAGCCCGATGCGTCCCCGGCGCGCGGCCGGCCGCCTCGCATGGACGAGGAGACCGCCCGGATGGCCGCCGACGGCTTGATCCCGGACGCCCCGCTCTGCCCGCGCGAGAGTTACGGCGTGCGCGTCTGCGACATGGACGGGGACGGGCGGAACGAAATCGTCATCCACAACCTCCGGCGCCTGTGGATTTTCCAGCCGCCGCGGCCCGGCCCGGCCGACCCGCGCCTGCGCCCGGTCACGGGGCAGGGGACGTTCCAGCTGGACGCCTGACGGCCGCTCCGCGCCCGGGTCAGAGGAGTATATTCGGCTCCGGGGTCCAGGGCACGTCCCGGTAGACGCCGTCGGCCTTCGCCTCGATCGCGGCGATTTTCGCCGCGGCGTCCCGGACGACGTCCTCGATGATGGCGCGGCCCAGCTCCGCACGGGCCTGTTCCGGGCGGCCCATGACGCCAACCCGGATTTCCGGCCGCTGCCGGTGCCGCGCCACGACGAGCGGATCGTCCACGATCTTCTCGACGCGCTGGTAGTTGTCCGGGTGCTCCCTCTGCAGGCTGCGCCAAGGCTCCGGGTCCAGCGCCAGGTCCTCCATGCGCACCCAGCCGGGCTCCAGCGCCAAGACCAGCGAGGTCTCCAGCCAGCCGGCATGCCAGTCGTGTTCGCGGAAGGCCTTGCGCTGCCCGTCCGGGTCGGTGCCCAGCTTCCAGATCGGCAGCAGGGCGATGAGGGAATCCGAGAAGGCCGGGTTCATGCGCAACAGCAGCTTCAGCGCGTGGTCGAGCGCCCGGTCGTTCTCGCTGCCGCCGTGGCAGAGGAACAGGTAAAAGTTTCGGAATCCCTGCGAGACCAGCGACAGGAGCGTATCGCTTACCACCAGCGACATGACCGCGGGCGACACGTTGATCGTGCCGGGCAAGCCGCCGCCGGAGAACGAGCTGTAGATGACCGGCGCCACGAGCAGGCCCGCCCGCTCGCCGATCCGCCAGCCGATCCGCTCCGCTAGCAGCGCGTCGGTCTTCAGCGGCAGATGGTAGCCGTGCTGCTCGATGACGCCGATCGGTACGAGGATCGAGCGCTTCTTCGCCAGGTACTCGCGCACCCCCTTCACCGTCATGCGCTCCATGACGGGAAACGGGTCGGGTCGGGACGGGGCATCATCGGTCATGGCGGCACGCTCCTTTCCATCGGCCCGGTCAACGAGCCCGGTGACTCCCGGGCCGCCCCGAGCGAGGCGCTTCTTTCCTGCGCGGGACGCGGCCGGCGCGTCACCGGGCGAGGGCCAGGCCGGACTGCGGCATGATCTCGCGGGTCAGATCGCGGTCCACCCGCACCCGGCCGCCTTCCGTGATCCGGAGATGCCCGCCCACCGCGCCGGTCTTGTTGAACGTGACGGCAGTCGTCCGCCCGCCCGCCTCGAAGGTCAGCTCGACGGTGTCGGCATGCTCGTCCGCGCGGCTCTCGACCATCCGCTCCGCCGTCTGGTCCGCAGCCTGGATCAGGTGCAGAAACACATCGTCCGCGCGCGCCGTGCCCGGCTTGACCTCGACCCGCCAGCGGCCCATCACCTCGGGGATCTGTCCCGGCATACGCAGCTCGTTGGCGTGCTGCGGCCACCACGATTCGGGCAGCGGCCAGTTCCGGCTGTCGGCCCAGAACTCCCTGCCGGGCCCGCCGATGGATTCC
>CAZUYI010000089.1:4653-8769 GCA_964624095.1 uncultured Verrucomicrobiota bacterium
CGGCCGTCGCGGGGAAGGTGGCTGCGCACGAATACCCGGCCCTGGCCCTGGTCGGCGCGGAACTCGCGCCCGGCGAGCGCCGGCTCGTTGGCGGTATGGAACAGCCAGGTTTTGGGGTAATCGGCCTGCGCCGCGGTTACGCGGTCGAACACCACGAAATAGTCCGGGTACAGGAACAGAAACTGGCGCGTCAGCCACGCGCATTTCTCGACGTGCCGGTTATAGGTCTTGGCCGCGTCGGTGGCCGCGTAGGTGTAGTCCGGCCCGGTCTCGAAAGCCAGCGCGGTGGCGGCGCGGGGCGTGACGTTCTGGCCGCCGGTATTGACGGGGACCGGCTGGTGCCACTGGTCCAACTGGACGTCTTCCGGCGCGCGCACGAGCAGGGCGTTATGGGCCACCGTATTGGGATAATAGCACCCCGAGTGGGCGCCCGCGTTCCGGGTGCCGGTGCTCATGGTGAGAAATCCCTGCTTGTAGAGCGTGAAATGGGTTGCGCCGAAGTGATGTTCTTCCATGATCGAGCCGCCGATCACGTACATCGCGTACGTGTCCGCGTTGCCCGAGCCCGAGTTCATGAAGACCTGGCCCTGGTTCGAAAAATGGCGCGCGCGGGGCAGCCCCGCGGGAATCTTCGCAGCCGGGGCCGCCTCGAGCTCGAGCAGAGAAGGGAATACCGCGATCCGGTGATCGGGCGCGCCCAGCCGCTCCCGCAGGGCGCGCGCGAGGGCGGCGTAGTCCGGGTGTGAGCGCCCGAAAAAGTGCACGGTCTGCTCGAGGTTGGCGGGCACCTGCCCGCCGCCTTCCGCGCGGTTCGTCTTGTGCCAGGATCGGCCGTAGCCGTACTCGTGGTTGCCGGGCAGCAGGTACCACAGCACGTAGTTCGGCGTGAGGACGCTGCTCGTGAACGCGTCGGGAATCTCCGCGCTCACGGCCGCCTGCCAGGCGTGCAGGAATCGCCACTCGGCGAGCGGCCCGTGGTAGAAGTTGTATTCCCAGGAATTGTTGAACGGGCCGCCGTCGTCGCCGCGACCCCTGGCCCGGTACCGGAACATTTTCAGGTGGTCCTGGTAGCCCCGGTGCAGCAGGTCCATGGCGCGGACGTCATCGGCGCCGTCCAGCGCCGCGTCGAGCAGCGCCAGGGCCGTGTACCAGTACAGCGAGTCGGTGGTGTAGAACTCGTACTGCGAGAAGTTGACGTCCGGCCAGCGCGTCAGGTATTCATGGATATGCCGGATCATGCTCGAGGCCAGTTCGAGGCGCTCGGCCGGGGTCAGGTCGTTCCAGACCCAGTCCAAGGCGCACAGCCAGGCCGTGCGCGTGTACGGGGAGCCGAGCCTGAACCGGTCGCGCGTCTCCGTCCATTTTTTCGACTGACGATGCGCCTCGTGGTAATACTCCAGGCTGGCGGCCAGCATCCGGCGCATGGACTCGAGCAGGGCGCGGTCGCCGGTCAGCCGGAAGAGCAGCGCGGCCTTGAGCAGTAGATCCTCGTCGCCATAGTCCCGCGGACTGACCTGCTCGGGCAGGACGACCTGTTGCCGAAGGGCGTTCTCGTTGAGCCGCGCCCGGACCGCCGGCCAGGTGTCGGCGTTGAAAAACAGGCGCGGGTGATCGGACCGCAGCCGGCGCCGGATCGCCAATGCGTCCAGCCGGGCCTGCGCGCGGGCCGCGTCATCCCGCTGCGCGTCGGCGGGCACCGCCCGGTAGGCGGCCTCCGCCGCCGCCCAGTTCCGCTCGTTCCAGTAGGTATCGCCGATCCCCAGCTGCGCCTCGCCGATGTAGAACGGGTGCGTGGGCGGCTCCAGGACGCGGGCAAACTCCTCCCGGGCCCGCGCGAAATCCCCGGCCGCGGCATGCGCGCGCGCGATGGCCAACCGCGCGTGGGCCCGGTCGCGCGGGCTGGCTTTGCCGTCGGCCAGCACGCGCTCGGCCGCCGCCCGGATATCTTCCGGCGTTTGAGTAGGCCGGCCCGACGCCTGGCTCGTCCGCGCGGCCCGGATCTCGCGCGGACCGCCAGCCGCCAGCAGGAAGCCTCCGCTCCCGCCGATCACCGCCACCGCCAGCACGTGCTCGCCCTTGCTCAACGCGAGGGGGAACAGGTGATTGGTGACCGAGATGGAAGACTGCCGGTTGCCGGTCATGAGGGTATCGTAGACCGGCTCGCCGTCCAGCCACCAGTGCATCCACCAGTTGGCGCCCGCCCCGACCTCGACCTGCAGGTCCCGCGGAACGCTCAGCCGGGCCAGCAGGTACGCTGTCTTGCCGCGCTCCACGCCGTTAAACCAGCGGCTCAGATCGAGCGCGCCGTTTTCAAACTGGATGGGCATGCCCTCGTAACGCTGCCCGCCGATGTCAAGGGCGCCGGGGATGGTCTTCAGCCGCTCGCCCGGCACCAGCTGCGCCTTGTCGGGCGTGCCGCTCCCCTCCGGAGGCACCGGCCCGAAGGCCGTCCATTCCTCGGGCCAGGCCCAGTCGTCCGCTTCCGCCGCTCCGCTCGGGGCGGCCGTCAGCCAGAGCGCCGCGAGCGCCGCCGTCATCATGCGGGATAGGTGTTTCATGCGTGGAGTCCTGGCCGCGCCGCCGGGCCGCCGGCCGGTTACGGCGTATACTTCGCCTTGTTTGTTTCCCACCAGCCCTGCCATTTCCAGCCGATGACCGGCTCGCCGGTGATGTGTTCCAGGGCGGACCGGGCGGCCAGCCGGATCGGCAGGTCCCGGCTCGAATCGAACGGGACCAGCGGGCCGACGGCGCGCGGGTCTCCGATGTGGGCCAGCGCCCCGATGGCCGCGCGCACGACCCGCGCATTGGCATCGCGAAGCAACCCGATCAGCGGCTCCACCGCCCGCGGGTCCTTGAGCCGGCCCAGGGCGCCGGACGCGACGGCGCGCACCTCGGCCACGCTGTCGTTCAGTGCGCCGATCAGCGGCATGACCGCGGCCCGGTCGCCGGTTTCGCCCAGGGTTTCGGCAGCCGTCTGACGGACGATGGGATCCGCATCCCGGAGCGCGTCGGCCAGCGGCCCGATCACACGCGGGGGTGGGAAGCCTTTCAACGCGCCCGCCGCGGCGCGGCGGACAGCGGCATCGTCGTCGTTGAGGCAGGCTGCCAGGGCTTCCGCTGAGCGGGGTTCCTTCAGCGCGCCGAGCGCATCCGCCGCGCCGGCCCGGAGTACGCTGTTCCCATCCCGCAGGGCGGCCAGCAGCGGGCCGGTGGACGCCTCCCTCATCCCGGCCAGGGCCCAACCCGCAAACGCCCTCACCTGCCAGGCGTCGTCCTTCAGCGCCGCCACCAGGGCCGGCACGGCCCGCGGATCCCGGAGCGTCCCGAGCGCCGCGGCCGCCTGGCGCCGCACCTCCCAGTTTCCATCCCCGAGCGCGGCGATCAGCGGCTCGACGGCCCGCGCGTCGCCCAGCTCTCCGAGCCGTTGCGCCGCGACTGCCCGGACCGATGCCGACTCGTCCTGCAGGGCGTCCGCCAGCGGCGCCACCGCGGGCGCGCCCAGTTTCCGCAACGCCTCGCTGGCCGCGGCGCGGACCATCCCGCTGGGATCCTTCAGGCAGGCGATCAGCGGCGCCGCCGCCCGCGGGTCCCCGCTCTCCCCGAGCGCGGCGGCCGCCGCCACCCGCGTGTCCGCATTCGTATCCGCCAGCGCGTCCGCCAGCGGCGCCAGCGACTCCGGCCCCGTTTGGACAAGGGCCATGGCCGCATGCATCCGGCCGTTGACGGCCGCGGCCGCCGCCGGTTCCCGGCCGCGGAGCGCGGCAACCAGCGTGTCGCGGTCGGGCGCCTCCGCGCTCCGGACGAGTCCGGCGTGCGCGCTCAGCATCAGGCCGACGGCAATGAGCATGAGAACGTGGTTCATGGCGCACCTGGCATCGTGGCGGGATTTCACACAGTCCGCAATTCATTCCATCGTGTACCATTTGAGAGGTCGGGTCAAGAACGGTGGTAACAGAACGGGGGTGGCAACTGGCGGCAGCGAAGCCGGGCCGCGGCAGTCCGGCCGCGGTTCCACGGCACACGGCCTGCCGGCTTGCGCCGCCCGCGCCGGCGCGGTATGATGTGTGTCGCAGGCTCGGGAGGCCCGGCGGGAAGAGGCCTGACGGCACGCCGCCG
>CAZUYI010000090.1:0-8752 GCA_964624095.1 uncultured Verrucomicrobiota bacterium
GACGTCGTCGGCGTCTTCGCCGCCGCGCGCGACATCACCGACCTCAAGCGGACCGGGGAGGCGCTCAAGGCCGAACGCCAGCGGCTTTACGACGTGCTGGAGACCCTGCCTGTGTACGTGGTGCTGCTGGATCGGGAGTACCACGTGCCCTTCGCGAACAAGTTCTTCCGCGAGCGCTTCGGCGAATCCGGGGGCAGGCGTTGCCACGAGTACCTGTTCCACCGCGGCGAGCCCTGCGAGACCTGCGAATCCTATAAGGCGATGCACACGGGCAAGCCCCACCACTGGGAGTGGCATGGGCCGGACGGCCGCGACTACGATATCTACGACTTCCCCTTCAAGGACGCCGACGGTTCGCTCATGGTCATGGAGATGGGTATTGACATCACCGAGGTCAAGAAAGCGCGGACGGCGTTGCAGCAGGCGAACGAGACGCTGGAACAGCGCGTGAACGAGCGAACGGCGGAACTGACGGCCACGAATCGCGAGTTGGCGCGCTTCAACAAGGCCATGGTGGACCGCGAGCTGCGGATGATCGAACTGAAGAAGGAGGTCAACGACGTGTGCCGGCAGGCGAAGCAACCGGAGCGCTACACGGTGAGGGAGGAATAGCCTCCCCGGGGTATTGTCCGCCGGCCGTGCCGGCATACACAGGCCCCGGGCTGTGGACGCCGCGGCGCATCGCCCTCCCCGACGGTTCAGCCGTGGCCGTGACGAAGGCGGAAAGGGCGCAACGAGCCCATGATCCATGACCCACAACGACCGCCCCGACTCCGCCGCTGGGCTTGGCTGCCGAGCCTGTTTTTCCTGCTGGCCCTCGGGGCGCTGTGGGCCGCCGATCCGCGGGCCTCGAACGAGCCGCGCGGAATGCGGTGGGGGATGAACGTTTTCTGCGCGGGCCTGGCATCCCTGGGCATCGCCTACCTCGCGAGGCGGAGGCTGCGGAATCCCTGCCGGGGCTGCCGGACACAGCCCGTTGCGCATGACCGCGAGCCCGCCGTGCGCGATCGCGAACAACGGATGCAGCAGGCGTTGCGCGGCGGCCGCTCGTTCACCTTCGACTGGGATCTGAAGACGGACTGGATCCTGCGCTCGAACAGTTCCGGCGCCATTCTCGGTCTCACTGGCGATCATGCCATCAACGACACCGGGCGGCGGCATGTTCAGCGCATACACCCGGACGACCGCACGCGAGTCGAGCACATCCTCCGCGGCCTGACGCCCGCGGCCGGCGAATACACGACGGACTATCGGGTCGCCCGCGCCGACGGAAGCGAGGTGGTGCTGGAGGAAATCGGGCAGGGCGCCTTCGACGCCGCCGGCCGACTCACCCGGCTCGTCGGCGTGGCGACCGACATCGCGGGGCGCACGCGGGCGGAGGAGGCGGTCCGGCAGGCGGCCGCCGACATCGAGGCCGTCAACGCGGACCTGCGCGACGCGCGGCGCGCGGCGCTCAACCTGATGGACGATGCCATTGAGGCCCGGGAACGGACCGAGTGGCTGGCGCGTTTCCCAAAGGAAGATCCGTCGCCGGTGCTGCGCGTGGCGACGGATGGGATCGTGCTCTATCGCAATCCGGCGGCTGCCGAACGCGCCGGGTGGACGTGCGAGGTGGGGCAGCCGGCGCCGCCCGCGCTGCGCGCACTGGTGGATCGGGCCGTGGCGATGCGGCAACCGCTCGCGAGCGACGTTGACCTGGGGGGCAGCACCTATGCCGTTACCGTCGCCCTGTTTCCCGAGGCGCGGTATGCCAACGTCTACGGCCGCGATGTGACGGAGGAGCGGCGCGCGCAGGAAAACGCTTGGCGCGCCAAGCAGGAATGGGAACGGACCTTCGACAGCGTGCCGGACCTCATTGCGATCCTGGATGCGGATCGCCGCATCGTGCGCGTCAATCGCGCGTTGGCCGAACGGCTGGGCAAGACGCCGGCGCAGTGCGTGGGGCTTGGCTGCTGCGACATCATGCATGGATATGGCGCGCCGGTCGCGGGATGCCCGCATCGGCTGACCCTGGCCGACGGGAAGGACCATTCTCTCGAGCTATGGGAGCAGAGCCTCCGCGCCGACTTTCTGATTACCACCAGCCCGCTCCGCGATGCGGCAGACCGGATCATCGGCAGCGTCCATGTGGCGCGGGACATTACGGAACGGAAACGCGCCGAGCGGCGGGAACAGGAAGCGCGCGCCCTGGCGGCGGCTTCGCGGACGGCGACGGATATCCTGGAGTCCATGGGAGAGGGCGTGCTGCTCTTGGACATGGAGGGGCGGATTCTCTCGGGCAATCCCGCCTTGACGAGGATGACCGGCATTCCGGCGGAAGAGTATGTCGGGCGCCTCGTCCGCGAATTGCTGTGCGGCGTCCTGGCGCCGGACGAGCAGGCCCTGACCGCCGCGGCGTTGGCCGAGATGCTGGACGGCCGCGTCTCCAGCCTGCCGGCCGTCACCGTGCTGAACCGGGGCGGCGCCCGCATCCCGGTGATCCCGTCCGTCGCGTTTGTGCGGGAGCCGGGAGGCGAACCCAGCGCCATCGTCGTGACGCTGCGCGATGTCTCCGAACTGCGATCCCTCGAGCGGTCCGCGGAAGAGTCCCACGCGCTTCTGGAGCGGATCTTTGACAACACCCATATGTGCATTGCCTACCTCGACCGCGACTTCAACTTCGTGCGAGTCAATCGGGCTTTCGCCGATAGCTGGCGCCTTGGGCCGGACTTCTTCCCGGGCAAGAATCTCTTCGCCCTGACTTCCCACGCCGAGAACGAGGCCATTTTCCGGGAGGTCGCCGAAACGGGGGGGATGTTCGTCGCGCACGAGAAACCGTTCGAATTCCCGGACCACCCGGAATGGGGCGTGACCTACTGGGATTGGACCTTGCGCCCCCTGAAAGGGGCGCACGACCGTGTGGAGAGCCTGCTGTACTGCCTCCTGGACGTGACGGCGCGCGTGCGCGCGCGGCGCGAGCTGGTCGAAAGCGAGCGGAAGTACCGCGAGCTGGTCGAAAAGGCCAACAGCATCATCATGCGCATCACCCCGAATCACGACATTATTTTCTTCAACGAATACGCCGAGCGGTTCTTCGGGTACGCCGAGGCGGAGGTGCTGGGCAGGAACGTGCTGGGCACGATCATCCCGGAGACGAGCTCCGCGGGGCGCGATATGCGGGCCATGATGAAGGACATCACCGCGCACCCGGAACATCACGGCAGCCACGAGAATGAGAACATGTGCAAGGACGGCAGGCGGGTCTGGGTTCATTGGGCCAACCAGGCCGTGCGCGACGACAAGGGCAACCTGATCGAGATCCTCTGCGTCGGGACCGACATCACCCGCCGGCGCGAAATGGAGGCCGAGGCGAGCCGCTATCAACACCGGCTGCGGGACCTGGCGGAGCGGCTGGCGGCATCGGAAGAAGAGGATCGCTGGCGTATCTCGCGCTACATCCACGACACGATTATTCAAAACCTGTCCCTGGCCAGCATCCGCCTGGGCGCCCTGGAACAGCCGATGGTTGGCGCGCGCCTGCACGAGGAAACCGAGAAGATGCGCCGGATTCGAGGGTTGCTCGAAGAGGCCTGCTCTGAATGCCGAACGGTCATGGCCGACCTGACGCCCGTATTGCTCTACGAGCTGGGGTTGGTCCCGGCTCTCAATGACCTCGCCCAGCAACTGAAGATGAAACACGGGGCGCGGATACTCGTGGAAGACGGGGGGGAAGAGCGGTCGCTGTCGAATCCGCTGCGCGGGCTGCTGTTCGACTCCGTGCGGGAACTGGTCATGAATGCGCTGAAGTACGCGGGCCCCTGCGACATCCGAGTGGCGCTGAGCAGCTGTGACGTCGGGTTGTCCGTCACCGTCGAGGACAATGGCGCGGGGTTCGATCCGCGCGCCCATGCGGAGAGAGACCGTCAAGGCGGCTTCGGCTTGTTCAACATCCGGCAGCGGCTGGAAGGGCTGGGCGGGCGGCTGGAGATCGAAACGGCGCCCGGCAAGGGCACGCGGGCCACGATCACGGTGCCGGCGGAGCCTGGCGGGGGGCAGTCGGGGCCGATTCCGGTCCGACGACGCGCGGAGGTGTGAACGCCGGTGTGGCGTGACCCCGCGTCCGCCAAGGTGGACATCCGCGTTTTCTTCTTCCTGCTTGGCGAACGGCGGATCCGGCGTCCACGGGCAGGCCGCGCAACGGGCGAACACCCGGCGCCTCTCCCTCCCCGGGCCCCGTTTCCCCTGAGGTTTTTCGATCCCGACCCCCATCCTTCTCCCGATGGGCCGTTTCCCCGTCTTGTGCGATGCTCGCTTCGTCATGAGACCCTTGGCGAGCACAGGCGGGAAGAATCGGGGCCCACGCGCAACGGAACACGGCGGATACCGGCCGCGATCCGCTTCCGTCGCCGCGCCTCACGCCCTGGCCGTTAGCCGGCGCGACCGCTCGTGCGAAACGCTGGAAGCCACGCTCGCCGGCTGCCTGCGGGACATCGTCGGCCGTGTCCGCGTTCGGGTGGATGCCGATCGCGCGACGATCCGGCTTCTGTATGACCGTCCACTGGAGACCGTGGCGCCTGTCCACTGTTTCCTGGTTGCTACGGATTTACACACAGCAATGTCGGCGTGTCGCGCCGGGAGGGCGCGAGAGGAAATCGGTTCGTCGGTGGCCGGTTATCCGTCGGCAGGTCACCGAGCGGGTATGCCCCAATCACAAGGAGGGTGGGTGCCATGACACGGCTGAGCGAGACGATTCGGGATGCGGATTGGAAGTCGGAAAAGCATGTGCCGGTGATTGAATGCCCGGACAAGGTGAAAGCAGGCGAGTTCTTCACGGTCAAGGTAACGCTGGGAAAGGCCGTGGCGCACCCCAACACGACGGAGCATCACATCCGGTGGATTCACCTGTATTTCCAGCCGGACAGCGCTAAGACGCCCTATCAGATCGGAGCGTTCGAATTCACGGCGCACGGGGAGTCGGCGGAAGGCCCCAACAGGGGCTCGGTGTTTACCCACCATGAGGCGGCCGTGTCCATGAAGACAGGCCTGTCCGGGACGATCCTGGCGCTGGCCTATTGCAACATCCACGGCGTGTGGCAGTCGGCGAAAGCGCTTGTCGTTGTGTAGCGAGGAGAGGCGGATATGAACGCGATGAAACAGCTCCCGCCCCACACGGAGACGCCCGTCCGGCTCGAACTGCGGGCGAAACGGGGCAGCGAGGTGTTCGTGGCCGGAACGTTCAACGACTGGAATCCCCGGCAAATCCGGCTCAAGGACAATCCCCGCAGCGGCTTGTTCCGGACCACGCTGGCGCTGCCGCCCGGCCGCCACGAGTACAAGTTCATCGTGGATGGCAAGTGGCGCATGGATGAGAACTGTCCCTACTGGGCGCTGAACGAGTATGGAACGTTGAACAGCGTGATACTGATGTGAGAGGAGGCGAACCCATGGCGGCCTTCGTAGACCCCTTTGCCGGTCTTGCGGCGGACAGGAATCTGACCACTCGGGAACTCGCCCGGGCCATCCGGCTTGCCCTGTCGGCGGAAGAGGAAGCGATCCACCTCTACGAAGCGCTGGCGGATGCCGCGGCGCATCCGCTGGCGCGGACCGTGTTCCAGGACATTGCGAATGAAGAGCGCGTCCACGCCGGCGAGTTCCAGCGCGTGCTCGGGCTGCTGCTCGATGACGAGGATGCCTGGATGAAAGCGGGCGCCGCCGAGGTGGATGAGATGAATAGGCGGCTTGCGACACACGAGCCGCCTGAACCGAAAGGGAGCGGACATCCTCCCGCAATTGGAGATCTCAAAGGAGAGCGCGGCCATGAGTGACACACACCTGCACCGAGGCGACGCCCCCTTCGGCGAGGGGGTCTGGAACGTCATAGACGCAACGGTCACGGGAGTCGCCAAGGCCCGGATGACCGCCCGGCGCTTGCTTCACGTGGATGGTCCTCACGGGCTGGCGTTGAAAGCGTTTGGCGGCGGCGAGTGCGGCGCAGCGGGCACGCTGTCCAACGCCGTTGCCCTGCGCGTCCCGTGCATGGTGCCCGTGCCCGGCATCGAGAGCGCGTTCTCGCTTTCGGCGAGAGATGTCGCGGCGTTCGAAGGCGCGGGGCACTTGCTCGACGTGGGGCCCGCGGCCCAGGCGGCGGCGGCATGCGCGGCCCAGGAGGACGCACTGGTATTCAACGGCGCGGCGTCGCTCGGGCTGCAGGGTCTGATGACCGCGAGAGGCGTCCAGTCATGCAAGCTGACGGCCTGGAAGGAAATCGGCGCCGCGGTGGACAATATCCTCCAAGGCGTCTCCACGCTGGACGGCGCCGGCTTTCATGGCCCGTATGCGTTGGCCCTCGCCCCCGCCTTGTTCAACCTGCTGTTCCGGCGGTATCCCCAGGGCGATGCGACCGAACTCGACCATCTGCGGTTGATCGTCAGCGACGGCTGCATCAAGACGGCGGCGGTGAGCGGTGGCGGCGTCCTGGTCGCCGCGGGGAAGGAATTGGCCGCCATCGTCGTCGGCCAAGACCTGGCCGTCGCGTTCGAGGGGCCCTCGGGGAGAGACTACGCCTTCGTGGTGTCCGAGACGGTGGGCTTGCGGCTCACGGAGCCAGCGTCCGTGTGCGTCCTGAAATAGCGACGCGAACGACGGTATGCTGGAGGGCAGCCCGGCGGGCAGGCCGGGAGTGTGCGCTGTTGGAGTTCATGAACGCGAGGGGATGTCGCATCACACAGGAGGTCGGATCATGAAGAAGTGGGCGGGCAAGACAAGCAAGCGGGTGACGTTCGAGTTGACAGCGGAACCCGGCAGTCGGGTTTATGTCGCGGGTACGTTCAACAAGTGGGACCCCGCGGCGGATCCGATGAAGGACAATCCGGACGGCGGTCATTATGCGGCCGCGCTCCGGCTTGCGCCGGGACGGCACGAATACAAGTTCGTTGTCAACGGTGACTGGCGCCTGGATCCGAACTGCGCCGACAGTGTGCCGAACGCTCATGGGTCCCGGAACAGCGTCATCGTCGTGTAACGGTCCGGGGCAGGGCGTCGAAGCCGCGCTCCGGCCGGTGTTCGAACCGGGTCGCGTCCGTCGGCCCGTCCAGGGGCGGTGATCGGACGTCATGAGGTCCGTCGGGTAACAAGGAGTACAATGAGCATCCGTATTCAAATCGTGTTCTACAGCAGGGAAGGTCATGTCCACAAGCTCGCCGAGGCCGAAGCGGAAGGCGCGCGACGCGTGCCGGGCGCCGTTGTGGACCTGTATCGGGTGCCCGAGTTGATGTCGGCCAAGGCAGCGGCGACCGCCGGGCAGACGCCGTTCGCGCACATTCCCGTGGCCGTTCCGGACCGGCTCGCGGACGCCGATGCGATCCTGTTCGGGACACCGACGCGTTTTGGGAACATGTGCGCCCAGATGCGCCACTTCATGGACCAGACCGGAGAATTATGGATGAAGGGCGCGCTGATTGGGAAAGTCGGCGGCGTGTTCACCAGCACGGCCACCCAGCACGGCGGGCAGGAAACGACCCTAACCAGTTTTCACAGCACGCTCTTGCACCATAGGATGATCGTGGTCGGCGTGCCCTACTCGGAGCAACGTCTGCTGAACATGAAGGAGATCACGGGCGGATCGCCCTATGGGGCTTCAACGCTGGCCGGCCCCGACGGCTCGCGGCAACCGACCGACAACGAGCTGGCCATCGCGCGATTCCAGGGCGAATACGTGGCCACGATCGCCAGGAAGCTCGTGGGCGGGCAGGAAAGGCGGGACAGGTGATCGCGAACAGGACCGGGACACTCCGGAGCGACGCGGGGACGACGGACGATCTTCGCCTCCTGATCTATGCGCGGCACATGGCGAACACAGCCCTGGCGGAACCTGCCAGGCGGATGTTCGAGCTTTTTCTGGAGCAGGAACGAGAGCGTCTGTGTCCAGACAACGGGAAGAAGGCGGGTCCGGCTGACGGTACGGAAACCACGCGTGGGGTTGGACAGGGCGCGGGCCTGGACAGGACGCTCCCTCATGGCCTCCCATTCGGCACGCAGGCTCTTCAGGCGCGCGTTGCCGCGCACGGCGATGGCGACGGCCGCGTCTAGCGCCAGCGTTGCCGCGGCCGGTATAGACGCCGGGGCGGGGCGCAGCGCGCGATCCGGCCCCGCTGCCCGGGCCATGCAGGCCAAGACCCTGCCCAGGCAGAGCGCACCCCGCCATGCGGAGACCCTCCCGGCATACGCCGGCGCCTTCATCGGGGCTCCGGATTGCGAGTCCCGTCCTACACGATGGGGACGTTCTTCACAATGTCGTCGGGGTTCATCAGCAGCCGGACGTACTGCGCGCGCGTGTAAGCCCATGGGTCGCTGACGTGCCGGCGGCTGAGCGTGCCGCGAAAGTCGGCCAGCGTCCGGTAGCCCTTGGCCGCCATCCAGCGCTCCAGGCCCTGCGTCATGGCACGCAGGTGCGCCGGCCCGTTGCCGAACAGCGCGCTCACGGTTTGCACGACCTGCGCCCCGGCGAGCAGCAGTTTCACGACCCCTTCGCCGTCGTAAATGCCCGTGCTTCCGCACACGTCTGCCTTGAGGGTGCCTTCCAGCAGGCCCGCATACCGAAGCGCGAGGCGATAGTCCGTCTCGTAGCTCAGGTTGAATGGATTCGTATGCTTTTCCTCGGAAACGTCGATGTCCGGCTCAAGCAACCGATTGAAGAGGACGACCCCCGCCGCGCCGGCCGCATCCATCCGGCGGATGAAGTGTAAAGGGTTCGTGTAGAAGAAGCTCAGCTTCA